>NZ_MXQD01000050.1:0-87737 GCF_002165585.1 Paenibacillus sp. MY03
TTCCCTGATAGCTCAGTTGGTAGAGCACTCGACTGTTAATCGAGTTGTCACAGGTTCGAGTCCTGTTCGGGGAGCCATTTCCTGGAGAAGTACCCAAGTGGCTCAAGGGGACCCTCTGCTAAGGGGTTAGACTGCGTAAGTGGTGCGAGGGTTCGAATCCCTCCTTCTCCGTAGCTTTTGCTACATAATTTGTATGGCCCGTTGGTCAAGGGGTTAAGACACCTCCCTTTCACGGAGGTAACAGGGGTTCGAATCCCCTACGGGTCACCATATTGTGCCGTTGTAGCTCAACTGGTAGAGCAACTGACTTGTAATCAGTAGGTTGGGGGTTCAAGTCCTCTCGACGGCACCAGCTTTTTGCGGAAGTGGCTCAGCGGTAGAGCATCGCCTTGCCAAGGCGAGGGTCGCGGGTTCGATTCCCGTCTTCCGCTCCATTATTTTTACGGGATGTAGCTCAGCTTGGTAGAGCACCTGGTTTGGGACCAGGGGGTCGCATGTTCAAATCGTGTCATCCCGACCATTTACGAACAAATTAAATGAACTTATAACGAATACTGACGCTGCATAACGGCGTCAGTATTTTTTTGTTGTAATCAGAAAGCCCTGTCCGGGGGAAGCTATTTACAGAGAATGCTGTCAGAAAATCGTTACAGAGAGGAGTGTGCATTCGCATTGACTAAATGGATAGTTCAGACGGTCTTTATCGTATTAGGACTGGGACTGGCGGTTTGGCCAGTCGGCGGGAATAGGATTGACGCATCGCCGGGCGCGTATCACTTCGGTTTCAAAAAAAGCGTTAACGGCTCGCTGCCGTCGATTGATGAGGAGGGATTTAAGCCGGTTTTATCGAAAAACGGCGCGCTTTTCCTCGGGGACACGACAAAGAAGGAGTTGTTTCTAACCTTCGATAACGGTTACGAGAACGGTTATACGCCTCGAATATTAGACGTGCTCAAGCAAAAAAACGTGCCCGCGTTATTTTTTGTGACGGGGCATTTTGTAAAGGATCAGCCGGAACTGCTTAAACGTATGGCTGCTGATGGGCATCTCATCGGCAATCATTCCTGGAGCCATCCGGATATGACGCAGTTATCGGAGAGTCAAATCGCCTCCGAGCTGGCGAAAGTGAAGGAACAGGTTGAAGGGCTCACTGGCCAGCAAAGCATGACCTTCCTTAGACCGCCGAGAGGCATCTTTAACGATCATGTACTCGCCGTCAGCAAACGTCATGGTTACACGAGCGTATTCTGGTCGATCGCCTACAAGGATTGGGATGTCAATGCGCAGCGCGGGGGAGCGTACGCGTTCGAGCAGGTAACCAAGCAGCTTCATCCCGGCGCCATCCTATTGTTGCATTCCGTGTCGAAGGATAATGCCGAGGCTCTTGGCAACATAATTGACGAGGCCAGGAGGCAAGGTTACGAATTTAAGGGGCTTGATGGCCAAACAGGGCTTAATCCCTCACCAATTAATGAGTTCTTGCCAACGGAATGAGTTGAATAAAAAGAGCATTCCAAGCTTAATGGCCTGGAATGCTCTTTTTTAATAATTACGATAGACATATGGATCGCTTGGCTGCGGAATTGTCTCCCACGATACGACGCGCAGCACGGGGATCGTTTGTTTAAAAGGCTGGTAATATTGGGAAGCAAGCTTGCCGGAGACTTGCACCCACTCGTCATCGTTGAAGGAAGCGCCTTTGGGGAACTCCACCAGCATGCCGAATACGCCAGAGTCTGCCACGCAATGAATGAAGCCGAATCTAAAGAGGAAGTAATGCTCTGCGTCTGCTTGCTCTCCTTTGTAGGTAAATCCGGTGAAGGAGAGACGATCACCCATAAATTCTCCAGGGAAGTTGTAGATAACCTCCATTCCTTTCATGTAGTTGCCGTCATCCAGCCGGATATCCGTCTGTCCGACAAATTCGGCAAGCTCCTTGTTCTTAAGCCGGTCATAACCTTCTTTGCCATAAAACACGCTGGAATCCGGCTTTAGGAACTGATGCTCGCCCGGCACTCCGGCATCGATCTCTTGTGGCATCGGGAACGAGAAGCCCTTGGCCTTCACGAAGCTGGAATCCAGCGTCTGAACGGGAAGAAAGATACCAGTGCAGATCGGCACGAACAAAATCAGGTAGCCTACTATGCGCTTCCATCTGACCGTCGGTTCATGCGAGTGGTCCAGTCCATAGTGATCGTCGTGTTGGTGATCATGGGCATGATCATGATGATGGCGATGATGGCCCTTTTCTTGGTCATGGTTTTCATGATGGTGCGTATGGTCGTGAGCGCTCTCGCAAGCTTGGCTCGTCTCTTTGTTTTGCCGCTCTTGCTGTTCGCGTTCTTTGTCCTTGTCAAGACGATATACGCGCACAAACTCCACAGTTGCCAGCAAAAGCAGAAGCACGATGGCGGTTATGGACAGATAAGCGTATTTGGTATTGATGTACATATTCAGTTGGCCGTTCTGGTGAATGATCGCGAACATTAACGCGAAGCCAAGCAGGATAAAAAATCGGATCATCCAATCAACCTCCCCACGATTAAGGATCCGGCCAACGTGCTGATGCTAACGAGCGCGATTAACACGATGACGAATTTGGACTTGAAAGTGCCAAGCAACATAAGCGTATTTTTGATGTCGATCATAGGCCCGAATACAAGGAAGGCTGAGATAGATCCCAACGAAAAGCTGCTTCGGAACGAAGAGGCGATAAAGGCATCGGCTTCCGAGCATAACGACATCGTAAAGGCTAGTCCCATCATAACAAGCGAAGCCATAACGGGATTGCTGCCGATATGAAGTAGAGACGAAGTCGGGATGAACGTCTGCATGCAAGCCGCAATGAAGGCGCCAAGTACCAAATATTTGCCCACGGAGAAAAACTCCTCGACGGAATGGGTCAGAACGGAGCCGAGCTTGCGATGAAGCGGCATTGGCGCTCTGGGGATTTCGGAAAGCGGCGTGGACGCAGCAGCCATCTCCTGTACCGCTTGCCGCAAAGGCAGCGCGGGAAAGAGCATGGCGATGGTCACGGAGACGAATAGCGCGACGGCAAACGCCATCCCGGCTCGAATCGCGACGACCCGCCAATCATTGCCGAAGGCCACGTAGGTCGAAAACAATACGATGGGGTTAACGATAGGCCCCGTTAACATAAAGGCGATGCCGGCATTGAGCGGTACGCCTTTGCCGAGCAGTCTGCGCGTGATCGGGACGATGCCGCATTCGCAGGAGGGGAAGAGAATGCCGACGCTGCAGCCGAACAAGGACGAGAGGAAACGGTTCTTCGGCATAATACGAGCAATCCAACGTTCGGTAATGAACGACTGGATAAGTCCGGAGATCAGCACGCCCACCAGCACGAACGGAATGGCTTCCATGACCATACTGAGAAAGATTGTATTCAGTTGCAGAAAGGATGTCATTTTTACACCGCCAATAATAATGTTTTACTTCGGAAGCTGAAGCACGAGAGGGTGTTCATGGGGACACCTTATTGAAAAACGATGACCGTGCCTTCGTATATCGGTTTGCATTCGGATAGCTGTGATCATATGAATTAATCGATGTATTGTGCCAAGTATATCATAATTGCCTTGTCGTAAGATAAGGCAGTACAGACTAAATAGATTGCGGTTAAGTCGACTTTTTTTATTTAGCATCACTATAACATGGCTCCCTGGCCAACAGCGCGGCATGATTCAGGGAGGCTTTTAGCCTTAAACAAATCGGACTTAAAGGAGAAAATAAAATGATACGCGGCAGGAGCAAGGGAGGGGATGCAGACGATCAATAATGTATTGAGACGGTGGAACTCCATACATAACGGCCCGGTTCGTACATGTATTGGACGGTATTCGAGATTAAGTTATCCGGAAGCGGACTGGCAAAGAAAACAAATAAGCCGATGTAATCGCACTGCGGTCACGTCGGCTTATTTTCATTTTATACTGTTTTATTTCTTTTCGAAAAGAATGTCGTTAATGCCTTATAGACCTCGCCCTTCTCCTTAATAATCGAGTACATAAACTTCTTATCATGAATATGTTTGTATGCTGACATCAACGTACTGCTTCTATTATATTGGTTAACCTCCCCATAGCCGAACATGTTGCAACGTTCCATTAGCTGCGATATCAACTTAACACAACGTTCATTGTCCGAAGTTAAATTGTCACCGTCCGAGAAATGAAATGGGTAAATGTTCCATGCGGCGGTCGGATAACGGCTGTCTATGATATCCAGTGCTTTTTGGTACGCAGAAGAGCAAATCGTTCCGCCACTTTCCCCCCGTGTAAAAAACTCCTCTTCCGTCACTTCTTTAGCTTCAGTGTGATGTGCCACGTAGATGATTTCGACATGTTCGTATTTGCGACGAAGGAAACGGGTCATCCAGAAGAAAAAGCTGCGCGCGCAATACTTTTCGAACGAGCCCATGCTTCCTGACGTGTCCATGAGCGCAAGAATGACGGCGTTGGACTGCGGCTTGACGATTTCCGTCCACGTTTTGTAACGGAGGTCGTCCGGCGAGATGCCGCCGATTCCGGATATGCCCGCATTTGCGTTGCGACGAAGATTCTCCATCAGCGTACGCTTTTTATCGATATTGGACATAATTCCTTTCTTGCGGATGTCGGTAAAAACGATCTCCCTGGTCTGCAGTTGTTCCTTCTGCTTTTGCTCCAGATTCGGCAGCTCGAGTTCCTCGAACAGCATATCCTCCAATTGGTCGATGCTGATCTCCGTATCGACGAGATCTTCGCCAGGTTGATCCCCGGCGTCTTTTCCTTTGCCAGGGCCTTTGGCGGCTTGCGGATCTACGCCGAGAACGTCGCCAACCTGCGAATCCCCGTCGCCTTGTCCGACGTGCTGCTTTTTGTTGTAGTTATAGATGAAACGTGACTCGTCGAGACTTTTGATGGGGACTTTGACGGTCTTGCGGCCATCGGACAGCACGATGCTTTCGTCGGAGACAAGATCAGGGAGGTTTTTGCGAATCGCTTCCTGCACCTTCTGCTGATGCCTCGCTTGATCCGAGTAGCCTTTGCGATGGAGCGACCAATCCTCCCGCGATACGATAAAAAGCGGTTCCGAAGCCATTTTATCACCTCTGAGTCCTATAGTTAATTATGCCACTCCCACGGAGCCCGATCAATCTTCCCTCGGCTGACGGATAACATGCCGCCTTCCGCCTTCCGCCTCCGCTGGTCTCATGTCGGAGCACCTCCTTGCTGATTACATGGTTAATATTCAATATATTCAGTCCGCGGGTGGTTATGTGAAGGAAATTAGTCCAAATCTAGCAAAAAGTATTGACTGAGAGCATGATGGCTAGCAGATGCCGCGAGTGATAGAATAATAGGAAGAGCTTGTGCAGGAGCGCGGGGCAAACCGTGCAGGGGGAGGTACTATGAAATTGTTTCACACGGCGGACTGGCACTTAGGCAAGCTGGTTCATGGCGTTTATATGACCGAGGATCAGCGATATGTGCTTAATCAATTTATTGAGGATATTCGAAGGGATAAGCCGGATGCCGTCATTATCGCCGGTGATCTGTACGATCGAGGCGTGCCGCCTACGGAAGCCGTCGAGCTGCTGGATGACGTGCTTGA
Source organism: Paenibacillus sp. MY03 (assembly GCF_002165585.1). Lineage (NCBI taxonomy): Bacteria > Bacillati > Bacillota > Bacilli > Caryophanales > Paenibacillaceae > Paenibacillus > Paenibacillus sp. MY03. The sequence continues at coordinate 5,617 of NZ_MXQD01000050.1, forward strand.
GACGATCGTGGCGGAGCTAGGCGTGCCCGTGCTAGCCATTGCGGGCAATCACGACAGCCCGGACCGGCTTAGCTTCGGAACGGCTCTTATGGAAGGGCGCGGCTTGCATCTTACGGGGCAGCTTCGGTCTCAGCCCAAACCGGTCGTGTTGCGGGACGAATTCGGCGAGGTGCACTTCCATCTGGTTCCGTATGCCGATCCCGCAATCGTACGGCATGTGCTGGGAGACGAAGACATTCGGAGCCATAACGACGCCATGCGGGCGATCACAACTAGGCTGACCGAAAGTATGAACCCGGATGTAAGACATGTGCTGGTGGGACATGCCTTCGTTACGCCGTTTGGAGAAGCTGCCGACAACACCAGCGATTCCGAGCGTCCTCTTGCGATCGGGGGAGCGGAATATGTCAGCGCAAGCTTGTTCGACCGCTTTCACTATACGGCTTTAGGCCATTTGCATCAGGCACACTACGTCAGAAGCGAGAAGATCCGTTATGCAGGTTCGCCGCTGAAGTATTCGATCTCCGAGGAGCGTCATAACAAAGGTTATCTGGTCGTAAAGCTCGACGAGGCCGGCAAGGCCGCGATAGAGAAGCGAGAGCTGAAGCCGCTGCGAGATATGCGCAGAGTCGAGGCGTCGATCGAGGAGCTTGAGAAACATCCCGTTAACGATGATTACGTGTACGTGACGCTGCTGAACGACAATCCCGTGCTGTTCCCCATGGAGAAGGTGCGGGCCGTCTATCCAAACGCGATGCATGTAGAGCGAAGAATCGCCATGGCGAATACAGCCGCCGGTTCCTCGGGAATTTCTTCGGAGGCGGATGGTTCCGTCAGTCGCAAGGAGAGAGATCCCGTGCAATTGTTCGCGGACTTTTATATGGAAGTTAAGGGGCAGGAGCTGACGCCGGAGAAACGGTCCATGTTCTCCGCCGAATACGAAGCGCTTGTACGCGAGGAGGAGGGATTGACGTGAGGCCGCTTAAGCTGACGATGACCGCGTTCGGTCCATACCGGGATGCAGAGACAGTCGACTTCGCAGAGCTTGGCGAACGCAGATTGTTTGTCATCTCCGGCAATACCGGAGCGGGCAAGACGACGATATTTGATGCCATCACCTTCGCGATTTACGGCACCGCGAGCGGAGAGGACCGTGCCGATCCGCGGATGCTGCGCAGTCACTTCGCGGATGACGAGACGCATACGTCGGTGGAGCTCGATTTTCAGTCCGGGGGCAGATGTTACCGCGTATTCCGCCAGATGAAGCATCGCAAGGGCGGCAACAGAAGCGAGACCGGCGAGAAGACGGAGCTATACGTAGTCGAGGGGGAGACGGCGGTTCCGGCGGTGGACCGGTTCATCACAACGGAGGTGAACGCGAGACTGCTTGCCGTTATCGGCTTGACGAAGGAGCAGTTCAGCCAGATTGTTATGCTCCCGCAAGGGGAATTCCGCAAGCTGCTTACTTCCGATACGGATAATAAAGAGGATATCCTTCGCCGCATATTCCGGACAGAGCTGTTTGAGAGATTGGAGAGCCGGTTCCAGACGCGATACCGCGAGCTGTCGGATGGACTAAAAGATGCCCGGGCGACGACCGCCGCCGTCATGCGTCAGGCGGAGGAAGCGTTGCCGCAGCGCGAGGACAGTCCGTTGGCAGCCACTTTTCGGCAGGAAAACTACAATGCCGTGCAGGTAAGGGAGGCCTTGCAAGGGGAAGCAGCCCATTATGAGGATACAGCAGCCGCAGCAGGACGTCGCAAATTAGAGACGGCATCCGCGCTGGATGCGCTGCAGGATTCGCTGCGGGCGCGGCTGTCGCTAAATGCGAAGCACGAGGAGCTAGCGGCTAAGCGTGCGCAACGCCAGACTCTTGCTGCTAGGCAAGGTGAGATCGAGGGGCTGGAACGAGAGCTTGCGCTTGCCGCTAGAGCGGACGGACTGACACCTTATGCGGAACAAGCCGCCAATGCGACGAAGCTTCTGAAGCTCCGTTACGAAGGCTTGCGTCTGAGAAGCGAGCAGCTTGCCGCTGCGGAAAGTGAGCAGTTGCTAGCTGCTGCAAGCCATGATGCCGAAGCAAATAAGGAGCCGCAACGCAGAGAGGTTGAGCTGGAGCTTCATCGGCTATCGGAGCTGACGAGCGTTGTGGAGTCTCTAGCCGCGCAACGAGAAGCATTGGCCGAGCTTAAGCGCCGGGAGATGGAGTCGCAAAGCAAGCTGGCTGAAGCGGCCCAGTCTATAACCGCAAGCAAGCAGTCGCGGCAGCGTACGGCGCTGGAGCAGCAGGAATGCGAAGCGGCAGCTGCGGCGCTGCCCGAGAAAGCGGAGGCGCTTGCCGGGCTGGAGCGACAAGGCAAAGGCGTCAAGAGGCTGCTGGAGCTAAGTGCCGAGATCGGACGCTGGATGGAGCTGGAGCGAGAAGGCGAGCGGGCGCTTTCTGCGGCCAAGTCGGGAGTATCCGAGTTGGAGCGGCGCTGGATTGAGGGTCAAGCCGGCTTGCTGGCAAAACATCTGCATGATGGCGACGCTTGTCCGGTGTGCGGCAGCGTAACGCATCCCCAAAAGGCGGGGATGCATGAGGAGATGCCTTCGAAGGAGGAGCTTGAAGGGGCGAAGGAGACTCTTGCGGCCGTACAGCGCGAACTGATGACGTCCAAAGCGCAGGCAGCCGCGGCTACCGGCAACTGGCAAGCGGAATTAGACGAGCTGGCCGAGCTTCTGCCCCCACTCCCGCCTGAGGAGCAGAACGGTCAGCGGATCGAAAAGCTACGTCTGGTTCAAGGCGAGCTGAGACAGGCCTGGAAGTCATGCAAGGAAGAGCTGGATGCGCTGAAGGAGAAGTCCGGGCGGCTAGAATCGATTCGTTCTGCAATATCCAAATCCGACAAGGAGCTGGAGACGCTGGAGCGGGAGCAGGACAGGCTTCGTGCCGAAACGCAGAGCCTAGCTCTGGAAAACGCGGGAAAAGAGACGGCATACGCGAAGGAGCTGGAGCGTGTGCCGGAGCAATGGCGGGAGACGAATGCGCTGCGGACAAGGCAGGCGGAGCGTCAGAGTTTGCTAGCCGAGCTTAATCGCTCCTGGCAGGTTGCCCAGCAGCGCCTGCAGGCAGCCGCAGCGAATCTGGCAGCGGCTAAGGCCCATGCGGAGCAAGCGACGGAGCAAGCGGCGGAAGCGGAGTTGTCCGAGAAGGAGTCGCGACAGCGCCTGCATTCGGAGCTGGCCAAAGCGGGTTTCCTCTCGGCGGAGGATTACGCGGGTGCTGTGCGTACTCAAGCGGAGCAGGAACGTTTGAAGCAGGAGACGGAACGTTACCGTACTGCGGTGCTCGCCGCCGCGGAGGCGGTCGCCGCTCTGGAGTCCGAGCTGTCCGGCACCCAGTGGCTGTCCCCTGAAGACCTGCAGGAAGCAATTATGACAACGCGCGGGAAACACGAAGAGCTGCTCGGCGAGGAGCAGTCTTCCTTGCGGTTCGCCGCCGAGGCCGCCAGACTGGCGGCATCCGTGGATCGTGCCGCTCGTCAAGCAGGGGAGCTGGAGGAGAAGCTGGAGCGCGTCCTGGATATTTACGGTATGATGAAAGGCGATAACAGCCTCAAGATGTCGTTTGAGAGATATATTTTGATCGAATATCTGGAACAGATCGTGGCGATGGCCAACGTGCGGCTGCACGAGCTGTCGGGCGGGCAATTCCAGCTGCAACGCAGTGACAGGCTGGAGACGAGAGGAAAGCAGAGCGGCCTGGGACTTGATGTATACGATGCGTACACCGGCCAGAACAGGGATGTGAAGTCGCTGTCGGGCGGCGAGAAGTTTAATGCTTCCTTATGCCTCGCCCTGGGGATGACGGATGTCATACAATCCCACCAAGGCGGCGTCTCAATCGACATGATGCTGATAGACGAAGGTTTCGGCTCCCTCGACGAGGAGTCACTTCACAAAGCGATTGCTGCTCTCGTCGATCTGCAGAAGGCGGGCCGGATGATCGGCGTAATCTCGCATGTCCAGGAGTTAAAGGAAGCTTTCCCGGCGTGTCTGGAAGTAAACAAGACCAAGGAGGGTTACAGCACAACATCGTTTTTGCTCAAATGAGAAAACCCCCGTTCCGTCACTAATATGACGAAGCGGGGGTAGTAAAACAGCGCTGCTAAACGGAACCCATGCCAAGGGCGATTGTAGCAATAAACAAACCGATGGTGCCGACCACGAAAAGGCCATTCAGCACAAGACCGATGATGCCGAACGTCTTCTTTCGCTTTCTGGATGCCGCACTGACGATGCCAAGGATGAGCCCGACGAAAGCAAGCGCGAGCGATCCCAACATGAGCACTCCGGCGAACAGAAAGGTCGCGATGAATTCGCCGAAGATTTCGGAATCCATCAAGGCGTTGCCGAGTTCGGTTTCTTGACCGGGACCGTAAAGGTTTGCGAAGTTTTCTAATTCCGTAAGCAGACTCTGATCCTCGGCCAGGCCTCTAGCTCCGACTACAGCTATGATAATGGCGATTACGACCAGCAGAACCGCGACGAGCGCCAGGACGAAGGAAGCGATGCCGATGCCGGAATGTTTATGAATCTCAGTGTCCGGTTCCAAGGGCTGAAACGGGGACCCGAATGGCTGCGTGTGCGGTTGCGAATGTTCATGTTCCCGATATTGATTATTATCGAATGGCCTGTTCTCAGATTGATTGTTGTCTGTCATAGTGGATTCTCCTTTGGACAATGATGCCAAAAATTATACAGGAAAATGGAAGGGATGAAAACAAAATGTTTCCAGCTTATTTTGTAATCGGAGCTGTCAATGCGGCGCTGGCCATCGCGTTAGGCGCTTTTGGCGCGCATGGATTGGAAGGAAAAATAACGGAGCACTATATTGACATATTCGAGACCGGAGTCAAATACCATATGTACGGAGCGCTCGGTTTAATGCTTGTTGCTCTAATGGATAAGATTGCGGGCGGAGGCAAGAAGGCAGTCATTGGAGCAAGGCTCTTGCTCGCAGGCATGCTGATCTTCGGCGTCAGTCTTTATGTTCTTGCCTTGACCGGTTATTCCAAGCTCGGCATGATAACGCCAATCGGCGGCGTTGCCATGTTGGCAGGCTGGGGCTTTGTCATTGCAGGCGTCCTTAATCAACATCGAAAGAGCAAATAACGTGTTTTGATTCGCCCCTTTTCGAGCGAAAACGCCAAATCTTTTAGTGCTATAGCAAATATTTCTATGCCAACGCCACCAATTCGTTTATAATAAACCTAGCTATCGCTTGACTCGACATTGAGGAAGGAAGTTTGTGTGTGGCGAAAGATATGGAAGATTTGCCTTCAGCACGAAATCAGCGAAGCCCGCTGTCCTTGAACGAGCTAATGAACCTTGGCGTGATCGGATTAACGGCCATGTCCGCGGTTTGGATTGTAGTTTCATTTGTCTTGATCTCGGACATGATGTTAAGATGGATATCCTTGACGGTATCGGCCGCGCTCCTTGTAACGGCCGCCGTCTTATGGCTGCGTCGTCATCCGCTAAGCAGCTTTAGACGCTTTCACTCAGCCATCGTAGATACATTGCTGCGTTCGGAGGCTGTCCCCTTGTCCGTGCTCGATCGCTCCGGCCGCGTGCTGGAGCTAAATGAAGCGGCCGGACGCATGCTCGGCTATCAGCGTTCGGAGATGATCGGGGAGCCGCTCATGCGAATGATTGATCCCGCAAGCAGAGCACTTCTTAAGGATAGTCTGGAGCGATCGCTGCAAGGCCAGACCGTGCAGAACAACATTAGTATTACCCACCGAACAGGTTTTCCACTCGAGATGCAAGTGATTTGCGCTCCCATGATACAGGATCACGAAGTCATCGGCACGCTGATGATCAGCCATGATCTTAGCGATCGGAAACGCAATGTGGAACGAATTAGATATATGGCCTATTATGACGATATGACTGGACTGCCGAATCGTACCTTGTTCCAGATGAAGCTGACGGAGAGCTTGTCGAGAGCCAAGGAAGACGAGAAGCTGGTTGGCATCTGTTATCTTGATCTGGATGGCTTCAAGCTCGTAAATGCTTCCTTCGGAAGGGAATTTGGCGACATGCTGTTGATGCAGGTGGCGGAACGCATCTCGCGCAATTTGCCTGAACATATGATGGTTGCGCGAATGGAAGGCGATGAATTCGCACTTCTTCTTCATACGGTCGATTCCGAAGAAAAGTTGCTGGAGTTTGCCCGGCACCTCCTTAAGTCGATAGAGGAACCGTACGAGCTTAAAGGTTTCCCCGTTCATATAACCGCCAGTATCGGTCTTGTTACGAACAGGAACGAGCAGGATGACGGTTATACCCTCTTCAAGAAAGCCGATATGGCTCTATTTAAGGCAAAAGAAAACGGCAAAAACGATTGTATGTTATATTCGGACAGCTGGAGCAACTCCTCCTTCGAGCGGCTGAAGCTTCAGCATGAGATGTACCGGGCCATACAACGCCATGAATTCGTGCTTCATTACCAGCCGCAGTATGATCTAAAGAGCGGAATTATGGTAGGCGTCGAGGCCTTGGTCAGGTGGAATCATCCTGTTCGAGGACTGCTGGCTCCCGGAGCTTTCATTCCATTGGCAGAAGAGAGCGGCATGATCGTTCAGATCGGAGATTGGGTGCTGGAGGAGGCATGCAGGCAGAACAAGGAGTGGCAGGATGCAGGACTCGCTAAGATTCCGGTATCCGTTAATCTCTCCATCAGGCAGTTCCTGCAGCATGACCTGGCAAGCCGCATTGCGGAAGTTCTGGAGACTACCGGTCTGGAGCCGAAGTATCTTGATCTGGAAATTACGGAGTCCATGACGATCGATGTTGGCCATATTACGCGATGCTTGCTGGAGATTACGAATCTTGGCGTCGGTATTAGCGTAGATGATTTCGGAACGGGGTATAGTTCCTTCCACTATCTCAAAAACTTCCCGATCGACAGGCTCAAGATCGATCGTTCTTTCGTAAGAGATATTCAACAGGATCCTAGCGACGCGGAGATCGTGGCGGCTATCATCGCGATGGCACATAATCTTAACATCCAGGTCATTGCCGAAGGGGTCGAGACGGAGGAGCAGATGGAGTTCCTGAAGAAACATAGATGCGACGAAATGCAGGGATTTTTCTGCAGTCCTCCCGTCAGCAGCGACAATATTGAACAAATGCTAAAGGCCGGCTGATGTAGCTGGTCGGCGACAAAACGGCGGCGTCCACCAGGGACGCCGCCGTTTTGCTTTGTGTTTAGGAAATTATGAAATTCCCAGACTTGTGAAACAAAAGGTTGAGAATCTAACAGACACCAGCGACGTTATTTGTCCGATTTTTAACTTCAAACAAATCTAACCGACAGAAAAAACACTACAGGGTCGTAATGGAGCCAATATGTACGATGATGTTGCCAATAATGTCGGGTATGTCCGTTAGGCAATAGTGAGTGACTGGACATATTGGATTTTAAATCACATTCAAGGGTATTTGTGTTTTCATTCGATGAAATCCTCGATTTCGTTCAGTCGAAACGTGTAAACCTGCTTCTCGTCCACATGATAGACGGTGATCAAATGCTCCCCTTCATCCATGTTAATAATTCGGCAAGGTATGCTGAGCTTGATGCCCAGTCCCCTGTTGACGATTAGCCGGATAAGCTTGTTGCTCTTCATGAAAGCTCGTATAGGGGCGAAGCCTTCACTCGAATCAGAGTCCGCTTTGGCAGAAGTCTCGGAATTCGGTTGCTGAGGTACGATCGGTACAGGTTCCGGCTCGGCGCCTTCGATGGTCCTCTCGTCAATGAGTTCGCCAAGGCGAATACCTGAAGTAATCCGATAGTCATCGAACTCCGCATCGTTAAGTCCGGCAATCAGCTTCTCCAGCGCTTGAGCGTGATGTCGATCCTCGATCATAATATCAACTTGAAATACAAAGGATGAAAGCTTTGTTCCGGGCGGCTTCCGTTTCATCATGTAGTGCCTCCGTATCATAAAGATGGAATAGCTATAATATATCATTAATTCGCTTGGTCAAGTAGACCTATTCCGCATTCGTCCATACTGAGTCCAAACTCCCGCATATACTGTGAATCAATACGATTCTGCGCATAAGATCCGCGCATCCGAAGGAGGTGGATTTCATATGATGAGGATGGTCCCATTCGTACTGGATGGCGGAGAAACCGTTCTCGGTGTCGAAGTGAAGTTGCCGAAGACGACGCTCTTATCCATCTCGACGGATAAAGGGTATATCATGTGCGGAGCGCTTGACGTAACGCTTTTGAACGAGAAGCTCGCGGACAGGGAGATCGTTGCAGGGCGAGCAGTCGGCGTCCGCACATTGGAAGAGCTGTTAAACGCTCCGTTGGAATCGGTAACCTATACGGCAGAGGCTATGGGAATCGTAGCCGGCATGAAGGGCAGCGATGCGCTGAGACGGATGATGTAACACATAAAAACCCAAACATCGAGTCCGTGCAAGGAGTTGCGGCACGGTGTTTGGGGTTGTGTTTGGATTTTCGTCCACATGTTCTTCTCATAACGCGGACTTCGTTTCGAATCCGTTCCAGACGTCAATAATAGTGGACAGCAGGAAAATCGTTCTGAACAACCACTCCTAGTATAATGGATTAGCTTTCGCCATGGAATACCTTGCTTCTTTACAGATTGACATCCGTCGCCGTTTTTTTCACAATAGAAGGATGTCCAATGCGGACGACGGAGACGGAGATGCAAGGAGGTACATATTAAGGTGGATGAGCAAAAAAGGCAAATGATCGCTCTGAAGGAATGGGCGGTTTCGGTCAAAGCGCTGCGCGAAGGCAAACAGATCCTTGTGCTTCGCAAAGGGGGGATTATCGAGGAGACGCGAGACTTCCAGCTCCTCAGCCACAGCTTCTATCTCATGCCGGCGTACGAGCATCAGCGCAAGGAGCTGCTTAAGCATCCTTATCAGGACGGGATGGACGAGACGCTCGAGGAATGGTCGCCTGGCATGGAAAGGGTCAAGCTGGACACGTACGCGGAAGTGACGGACGACATCGAAATTACGGATCAGGAAACGCTGGACAAGCTGAGGGACTGCCATATTTGGACGGATACGTTCGCCGAGGAGAGACTCAAGTGGAAGCGCAAGAAGCCGCTTCATCTTTTATTAATGAAGACATACAAGCTTAACGAGCCGGTATATGCGCCTATGAGAGAGGTTTATAACGGCTGCAAGTCATGGGTAAGGCTGGAAGACAGCCTGCCGGAGCCAGCAATGAAGCCCGTTCTAACCGCAGACACGTACGCAGAAGAACGCGAACGGATACGAACGCTCATTGATTTATAACTAAAACTATATTAAAATGATTATTGAGAATCATTGAGAATCATTTCTTTCAGTTCGTGTTCAAAAAGTTCGGTTATCAGTACCGAGAAGATTGGATGAAGCTAGGACCTGAGGAGCGGAGCGTAGTGGAAGCTACGTGAGCACCGGAAGGTTCGGCTGAATTCGATATTCGACGTCGAGTACGCTTCCAGGATGACTTCGTAATGAAAAGCGGACTTTTTGAACAACTTCTTTAAGAAGTAAACCAACCTTTGGAGGGATAGCATACAATGGCAACACAATTTGTCATCGACGGTCTGAAGGCCGAAATCGAAGGAAAAGAAATTTTAAAAGGCATCAATCTTGAAATCAAAGGCGGAGAAATTCACGCCATCATGGGACCAAACGGCACCGGCAAAAGTACGCTGGCTTCCGCGCTGATGGGTCATCCCAAATACGAAGTAACGGAAGGCAGCGCAACGCTTGACGGCGAAGACCTGCTGGAGATGGAAGTTGACGAGCGCGCGCGCGCCGGTCTATTCCTTGCCATGCAATATCCTAGCGAGATTCCGGGCGTGACGAATTCCGACTTCCTGCGCAGCGCGATTAACGCACGCCGCGAAGAAGGCAGCGAAATTTCCTTGATCAAATTTATCCGTCAGATGGAAGGCAAGATGAAAGAGCTCGAGATGAACCCGGAGTTCGCGCATCGTTACCTGAACGAAGGTTTCTCCGGCGGCGAGAAGAAACGTAACGAAATTTTGCAGATGATGCTGCTGGATCCGAAGATCGTCGTGCTCGACGAGATCGACTCCGGTCTCGACATCGATGCTCTTCGCATCGTAGCGAACGGCGTAAACGCGATGCGCAACGAAGATCGCGGCTTCCTGATCATTACGCACTATCAACGTTTGCTGAACTATATTACACCTGACTTCGTTCACGTTATGATGCAAGGCCGCATCGTGAAATCCGGCGGTCCCGAACTGGCTCAGCGCTTGGAAAACGAGGGTTACGACTGGGTGAAGGAAGAACTGGGCATCGTAGACGAAACTGTAGGCCAGGCTTAATCGGAGAAGGAGGTTAATGGCAATGAGTACACAACTAACGACTCCGACCGACCGCGGTTCCGCGGAAGCTCTGGCACGGAGCAAGGGCGAGCCGGAATGGCTCGTAGCGCTGCGCGGCGAAGCTGCCGAACTGGCTGGAACGATTGAGTGGCCGAAGCCCGAGAAGGTGCGCATCGAGCGCTGGAACCTTACGGCTGTCGGAAGTTATGCAGCTTCCACGCCTGCCGGGTCGCTGACCGAGCTTCCTTCGGTCGTACAGGAACTTGTCTCGGAAGGTACGGAGAATCTGATTGTACAACGCAATTCCGGCACGGCTTGGAGACAACTATCGGCCGAGCTGGCTGCTAAAGGCGTTATTTTTACCGATCTGGAGACGGCATGCAAGGAACATAGCGAACTCGTGCAGCCCCATCTTTTCCAGGCCGTGAAGAAGGACGAGGACAAGTTGACGGCGCTGAACGCGGCGCTGTGGAACGGCGGCGTATTCGTATACGTGCCGAAAAATGTGGAAGTGGAGCTTCCGCTTCAATCGATTTTGTTCAATGACAATGCGGACGCAACGTTTGCTCCTCATATTCTGATCGTGGCCGATTCCAACAGTCGTGTCACTTACGTCGACTGTGTTGTAACCGACAACTCGGCGGTATCGTCGCCATTTGTACATCCTTCTGTCGTGGAAGTGTTCGTGAAGCCGGGCGCGCTCGTTCGCTTTGGATCCGTACATTCCATGGGCGGGAGCGGAGTCGACATGACGATGCGCCGCGCAGTCGTAGAGAATGATGGACGTGTCGAGTGGATTATCGGCGATCTCAACGATGGCAACACGTTGTCCGACACGAAGTCGATCATGAAGGGCCAAGGTTCTACTTCCGACGTAAAAGTCATCAGCGTTGGCAAAAACGCGCAACAGATGAGCCTTACAACGCAGGCGGTTCACTTCGGCAAGAGCTCGGACAGCAACATGATCACCCGCGCCGTTATGAAGGATTCGGCTTCCGCGATCATCAACGGCATTACGAAGATCGAACATGGAGCGACGAAGGCGAACGGCGTTCAGACGGAGAAGGTGCTTATGCTGAGCTCTAAGGCGCGCGGCGATGCCAATCCGATTCTTTTGATCGACGAGGACGATGTAACGGCGGGCCACGCGGCCAGCGTCGGCCAAGTCAATCCGGAGCAGGTGTACTACCTGATGTCGCGCGGCATCAGCAAATCCGATGCGGAACGCCTGATTATTCATGGTTTCCTCGCGCCGGTCGTATCGGAGATTTCCGTAGAAGCAGTACGCACTCAACTTCAGCGCCTACTCGAAAGGAAGCTAGAGGGATGAATATAAATGCGGTGCGGGAGCAGTTCCCGATATTGCATCAAGAGGTAAACGGGCATCCGCTCGTTTACCTGGATAGCGCGGCGTCTTCGCAGAAGCCGCGTTCCGTCATTGATGCGATGAAAAGGTACTATGAGCTGGATAACGCGAATGTTCACCGCGGCGTGCATACGCTGGGCTCCCGCGCGACCGACGCGTATGAAGGAGCACGCGCGAAAGTCGCGGCGTTCCTGAACGCGGAGACTCCCGAGCAAATAATTTTCACCCGGGGGACAACAACGGCGTTGAACTTGGTCGCTACGGGGTATGCGAGGGCGGTATGCAAGGAAGGCGACGAAATCGTCATTACGCCGATGGAGCATCACAGCAACTTGATTCCATGGCAGCAAGCCGCCAAAGCGACGGGAGCTACGTTAAAGTACATTCCGTTGCAGCCGGACGGCACGATCTTGCTGCAGGATGCAGAAGAAGTCATTACGCCGAACACGAAGGTCGTTGCGATGACGTATGTGTCCAACGTGCTTGGCGTCGTGAACCCCATCAAGGAAGTGGCGGAGATTGCCCATCGCAACGGCGCCATCATGGTCGTAGACGGAGCGCAGAGCACCCCGCACAAGAAAGTGGATGTGCAGGAGCTTGGCGCAGACTTCTACGCGTTCTCCGGTCACAAGATGTGCGGCCCTACGGGCATCGGAGCTTTGTACGGCAAAAAGTCGATGCTAAATAACATGGAGCCGATCGAATACGGCGGCGAGATGATCGACTTCGTGGATCTATACGAATCGACGTGGAAGGAGATTCCTTATCGGTTCGAAGGAGGCACGCCGATCATTGCCGGCGCGGTAGGCCTTGGAGCCGCGATCGATTTCCTGGAGAGCGTCGGCATGGATGAGATCGACCGTCATGAGCGCAAGCTTGCGGCATATGCTTACGATAAGCTGTCGGAGATCGACGGAATCGAGATTTATGGACCGAAGAACGGGCGCGTAGGTCTCATTACGTTTAATCTGGACGATGTGCATCCGCATGACGTCGCGACCGTGCTGGATGCCAAGGGCATTGCAATCCGTGCAGGCCATCACTGCTGCCAACCGCTTATGCGTTGGCTAAATGTGTCGGCAACCGCCAGAGCAAGCTTTTATCTTTACAATACCGAAGAGGACATCGATGCTTTGGTTCGTGGTCTCATCGAGACAAAGGAGTTCTTCGGCCATGCAATTGGATGATTTGTACCGCAGAGTCATAATGGATCATTATAAAAATCCTCGAAACCGCGGCACGATGAACGACGACGCCGTTACGATCAACCTGAACAACCCGACTTGCGGAGATCGTATATCGCTGCAGCTCGTCGTTGAAGACGGCAAGGTAACGGACGCGAAGTTCACGGGCGAGGGCTGTTCCATCAGCATGAGCTCCGCTTCCATGATGACGGAGGCCGTCAAAGGCCAGACGTTCGAAGCGGCGCTTGAGATGGCAGAGCGGTTCTCTTCCTTGATGAAGGGCGAGTCGGTGGAATTCGAGGAGCTTGAAGATATCGAAGCGTTGTCGGGCGTCAACAAATTCCCGGCCCGCATCAAATGCGCAACGCTGGCATGGAACGCCCTCCGCAAGGGCATCGAATCCCGTAATTAAGATTTGAAAATGAAGTAATACAATCGAAGCTCAAAATGGCCGGTTTTCAGCACCGAGAAGATTGGACGAAACTAGTGAGTGAAGAGCGGAGCATAGCAGCGCTATGTGAGCATCTGAAATGTTTCCGTAGGAAACATACTTCGGAAGCATAAGCTTAGGAACGGTTGAGTTCAAGGTTCGACGTCGAGTAAGCTGCGAAGGAATACATCGTGATCAAAAGCGGTCATTTTGAGCTACCTTTAAAGGAGTGAGTTGGAATGGCAAAGTCAATGCCGGAAATGGAAGAATATAAATATGGATTCCGTGATGAGCATAAAGCGATTTTCCAATCGGGCAAAGGGCTGACGCCCGAGATCGTCCGCACGATCTCCGAGATGAAAAACGAGCCGGAATGGATGCTGGAATTCCGTCTGAAATCGCTGGAGCAATTCTACAAAATGCCGATGCCTCGCTGGGGCGGCAATCTGGACGATCTGGACTTCAACGACATTCAATATTACGTGAAACCGTCCGAGAAACAAGGCAAGACTTGGGAGGAGGTTCCTCAGGAAATTAAGGAAACCTTCGACAAACTGGGCATTCCCGAAGCGGAGCAAAAGTTTCTGGCGGGCGTGTCCGCTCAGTACGAGTCGGAAGTTGTTTACCACAGCATGCAGGAGGATCTGGAGAAGCAAGGCGTTATCTTTACGGATACCGATACGGCGCTTCGCGAATATCCGGAGCTTATGAAGGAATATTTCGGAACGATCATTCCTCCGAACGACAACAAATTCGCTGCTCTAAACAGTGCGGTTTGGTCCGGCGGATCGTTTATCTACGTGCCGAAGGGCGTGCAATGCGAAATTCCGCTGCAAGCTTACTTCCGCATCAACTCCGAGAACATGGGCCAGTTCGAGCGGACGCTCATCATCGCGGACGAAGGCAGTTCCGTGCACTACGTTGAGGGCTGTACAGCTCCGATATACAGCACGAACTCGCTGCACAGCGCCGTGGTTGAGATTCTTTGCAAAAAGGATTCCCGCGTTCGTTACACGACGATCCAGAACTGGGCGCCGAACATCTACAACCTGGTTACGAAACGCGCCGTTGCTGACGAGAACGCGCAGATGGAATGGATTGACGGCAACATCGGTTCCAAGCTGACGATGAAATATCCGGCTGTCGTGCTTCGCGGCCGCGGCGCGAAAGGCATGGTATTGTCCATCGCCGTAGCGGGCAAAGGCCAGCATCAGGATGCCGGCGCTAAGATGACTCATTTGGCACCGGACACCAGCTCCACGATTGTATCCAAGTCGATCAGCAAACACGGCGGCAAAGTGACATACCGCGGCCTTGCTTCCTTCGGACGCAATTCCGACGGCGCGAAAGCGAACATCAAATGCGATACGCTCATTCTCGATAACGAGTCGACGTCCGACACGATTCCATACAATGAAATTTTGAACGACAACATCACGCTTGAGCATGAGGCAACGGTATCCAAAGTGTCCGAGGATCAGCTCTTCTACCTGATGAGCCGTGGTCTGTCCGAGGACGAAGCAACTCAAATGATCGTTATGGGCTTTATCGAGCCGTTCACGAAAGAGTTGCCGATGGAATACGCGGTCGAGATGAACCGTTTGATCAAGTTCGAGATGGAAGGCAGTATCGGGTAAGTAGACTAAAATACAAGAACCCCTCGGGCTCCGGGGGGTTCTTTGCGTACTTTTAACGGATATGTAAAGGACTACAGATACACATGCTCGATCTCGTAATGTCGATCGATCGTCAGGTCGACGAATTCGTCGTCAATTTGTATAAGGGGCCTGAAAAACTCGGTAGGATGCGTCATGACAATGATGCCGAAGCGCTCGTTGTTCAACCGTACGCGCTTGCCGATGAAATTCGGGATCATATGCTTAATAAACGTATGGGTCGTGACAGGATCGATCTCGCTGAAGCTGAGACGATACAGCTCCTTGAGCACGAACAGCAGGTCCCGCTCCTTCTGATAGACGCGAGCCGATATCATCGCGCTGTATATGTCGACAACGGCGATGATCTTCGAGATGGGGTGGATCTCTTCGCCCTTAAGCCCATGAGGATAGCCGCTGCCGTCAATCCGTTCGTGATGCTGGAGCGCTCCGATGGCAAGATCCTTTTCCTGGAACGAGCCCAGAATGATCTCGTGGCCGTACAGGGTGTGGCGTTTTACTTCTTCGAATTCTTCCTCCGTAAGCTTGCCCGGTTTGTTAAGGATATCGGCGCTGATCTTGCTTTTGCCGATATCGTGCAGGAATCCCGCCTTGCCGATGAGTGCGGCATCCTCCGAAGAGTGGTCGAGCCAGGTCGCCAAATAATAAGCCAGCATGCCAACCTGAACGGAGTGCTGGTAGGTATAATCATCTTCGGTATTAAGCAAAAGCAGCATGGATACGACGTCGCGCTCCAACTGGAGGTTATCCAGCAGAGGCTGCATAATTTCCGTAACCTCCGCCTCCTGAACGATGCCATCTTCTATTGCAGATTCGAACAGCTTCTCGAAGCGTTTGACAGCGTTCTCGTAAATAGGCTGCACAGTTGGCAGCCACTTGGGATTGACCGTGGATTCCAATGTACGATTAACAGGGCTGACTGCTTCTCCCGAAGGCAACACCAGAGTGCGGTCCAAGATCTCGACTTGATCAATCTGATGCTGCAGAAGCCGTGAGATTTCGTTCTTGTACAGCCTCGTGCCTTTGGAGAGAACATGCAGCCCATAATGATTAAATATATCGTGGCTTAGTTGGTCTCCGTCTTGTATATCCGTTACATGAATCCTCATAGAGACACCTCTAATATGATTAATTATGCTCAACCAGATATATAGATAGTAACAATCAAACCACCTATTGGCAATATGAAAACGCTCTAAATGATACTAATTACCTAATAGTTCGGCATAAATTGACCTTGCTTTCGACAAATTCTGCGTCCCTTGGATGATAGCTCTTCCGTCGGCGAATAAAACGAAAGTCATATTCCCATCATCCATTCGCAGCCGCAAAAGATAAGGATTAAGCACGACTTCGCCCGCGGATGCAAGCCGATTGGCCAGCTCTTCCAGATTGACAGCTCCCGAAGCTCCCGGAGTCAGATGAACGGAATCGCGGCCGCACAATGCGGCTGCTACGGGGGCGGAGGCTTCGTTATCGAGATAATCGAACGATCCTTGGGGTCCGCAGCATGGACAGGAGGGAAGCCTGGCGTTGCGGATGGACAGCGGCAGCCAGGAGTGGTTCCAGAGATCGGCCTGGAATAAAGTGCCGTGCAGCGCTTCGCGATTGCCGGAGAGCAGCTTAAGCGCCTCTGTTGCTTGCACCGAAGCGATCAGATCGACGATCGGCGAAATGACGCCTGCCGTCTCGCATGTATCCGAAGTCCCCGGTGCGGGGACTTCCGGGAAAACGCAACGGTAACAAGGCGTCTCTCCCGGCAATACCGTCATGCTCATGCCGGAGGCGCCGACAGCTCCGCCGTAAATCCACGGCAAAACATGTTTGACGGCATAATCGTTTAGGAGATATCGTACCGTGAAGTTGTCGGTTCCGTCGATAATTAAGTCGACATCGTGCAGCAGAGAAGCCGCATTATCGCCGTGCAAATCGGCACAAACAGGTTTGATCGTTACAGAGGAGTTGATGGCGGTCAATCTGCGGGCAGCCGCCTCTGCTTTCGGAAGCATATCCTTCGCGTCTTGTTCCGTGTATAGAAGCTGTCGCTGAAGATTGCTCCATTCCACGAAATCGCGGTCGATTAATCGAATATAGCCGACTCCGGAGCGGACGAGATGCTGCGCGGAGACGCAGCCCAGCGCGCCGACGCCTACGACGGCCACACGCGCTTCGGACAGCTGTCGCTGACCGTCCTCACCGATAGGCCGGAATCGGATCTGACGGGAATAACGGCTTAACTCCATGGAGATGCCTCCTTCATTCCGCCGTCAGCCCGGCGATCGGATTCCAGGGGCCAAGCTGATGGCCCTTCCATTCGGAGCCGTCTTCCCAGATTTCCTTCTTCCAGATGGGGACGAGCTGCTTAAGCCGCTCGATGGCGTAACGGCTGGCCTCGTAGCAATGCTCGCGATGGGGAGCCGATACGGCAATAACGACGCTGGTCTCGGCCGGTCCGACGACGCCCACGCGATGAGAGATCGCGCATAAGGCGCCCGCCCAGCGGCGTGCGATCTCATCGCCGATCTGGGACATGGTCGCTACCGCCATCGGCTCATAAGCCTCGTATTCCAGCCGCACCGTTCGTTTGCCATTCGTCCATTCGCGCGTCGTGCCGACGAATGCGATGGCCGCGCCGTGTTCCGGTACGATTACTTTGGCCAGTACTTCTTCTGTAAGAATGATATCGCTCGTCACAACAAAGCGAGGCGAGTCCGACATATTCTTGTCCCCGCCCTCCGCTAGCTCCTCTCCGCCGGAAACGGGAGGAAGAAGCGCAAGCTCGTCCGAGGCTTGGACGGTCTCTCCGTCGGCTACGTAGGCGTGGTTGCGCGCAACGAAGCAGGTCGACAGCAGGGAAGAATGATCGCTGTTCTCTCTTGCGATCATCGATTTCAGCTCGCTGGCAGTCAATTGTCCTTGATCAAGAGCAAGGACGAGCTGAGCCGTGCCGAGACGCTCAGGCAATCCCGCGAACAGCTTGATGGTCCAGGTATAACTCATATATGTGCAGCTCCTCACAACAGCCTGTAACAGGGCTTTAGATTGCTACTAGAATACCATAAACGCAAAAAAAATGTTATGCTGTAAGGTACATGGAAAGGTGGTGCGCAGTATGCCGGAGCTAAAGGATCGGTATGGAAGAGAACATGATTATTTGAGAATTTCAGTAACCGATCGCTGCAATCTGCGCTGTCTTTACTGCATGCCTGAGGATGGAGTGGAATTTACCGAATCCACCAACCTGCTGAGCTATGACGAAATCGTCGAGGTCGTTAAAGCAGGGGCGGAGCTCGGTATCAAAAAGCTGCGCATTACAGGCGGCGAACCCCTGATCAGACCCGGTCTGGACGATCTGATCTCGAGGTTGTCGCGCATACCTGGCATTAATGACATCGCGCTGACGACAAACGGCATCTTCCTGGCTAAGCAAGCACAAGCGCTTAAAGAAGCAGGTTTGAAGAGAGTGAATATCAGTCTGGATACACTTGATTCGGCAAGGTTTCGGTTTATAGCCAGGCGCGGAGATCTGCGGAGGGTGCTTGAAGGCATAGAAGCGGCAGCCGAAGCCGGGTTTGATCCCATCAAGCTGAATTGCGTCCTGCTCAAAGGCGTCAACGAAGACGAAATCATGCAATTCTTAAAGCTCGCTTACGAGCGGCCGCTTCATGTGCGGTTCATAGAATATATGCCGATCGGCCATGCCGACGAGAATTGGCGGAAACATTATCTTCCTCTTTCCCGCGTGATCGAGATTGCGGAGGAAGAAGGGTATAAGCTGTCGCGGAAGGAAGGCGTGACAGGCAACGGCCCTTCCGACGATTGGCAGATGGCAGGGGCTGTCGGCTCCTTTGGCTTGATCCATCCCATCAGCGACCACTTCTGCAGCAACTGCAATCGTCTGAGGTTAACGGCTGATGGCAATCTAAAACCTTGTCTGTACTGGGTGGATGAGCTTAACGTTAAGGAAGCGCTCGGGGATCCGGATGCCATAAAGCAATTGTATTACAAAGCGCTGGATATTAAGCCGGAGAATCACGAGATGGCCGCGAAGCTGGCGAATTCGGCGCAATCTCATGTGCCGACGGAACGACGCATGTCGCAAATCGGAGGATAAGGTATGGAGATAAAAGTTGTGCTCATGCACAGCAATGACATTCATAGCCGGCTGGAGAACGCAGCGCGAATTTCGACCATGATCGCCGAGGAGCGAAGAACATGGGGAGCGGACCGCGTGCTTGCGGTAGACTGCGGCGATCATATGGATCGGATGAGACAAGAGACGGAAGGCAGCGACGGAGAGGTTAATATCAGACTTCTGCAGGAGGCCGGTTACGAGGCAGTTACGCTGGGCAACAACGAGGGACTGACCTATACGCCGGAGACGTTGGAACAGCTGTACGCCCCCGTGTCGGAGTTTAGCGTCGTCTGTGCCAATCTGCTCACGCTGGAGACGGGGGAACGCCCAGAGTGGCTGTGCCCCAGCCGGATTATCGTCAAGAACGGTCTCCGGATCGGCCTTATCGGCGCTACGGCCGCTTTCGGCCAGTTCTATGAGCTGCTGGGCTGGAAGGCGACTGAGCCCATGGAGGCGATTCGTGCCGAAGCGGAGCGGCTGCAGGGTAGAGCTGACGTTGTCGTCGTATTATCGCATCTCGGCATTCGATTCGATCAAAAGCTGGCGGAAGAAGTTCCGGGCATCCATCTTATTCTGGGCGGACATACGCACCATCTGCTGGAAGTGCCGCTTATCGTTAACGGAGTTATGATCGCGGCAGCTGGGAAGTTCGGCGAATACGTCGGACGCATCGAGATTGGCTGGGATGAAGCCCGGTCCGAGCCCTTGCTGCGCGGGCAAGCCATTCCCACCGGCGCCTACGCCGAGAGACCTGCGGCGGAGGATATTATCCACGAGTTCCGCGAATCCAGCCGCGTCAGTCTGGGACGAGTGGCCGCCTTTCTCAACGAACCTCTACCGTCTCATCCGGGACGCGAAAATCCGCTTTCCAATCTGCTCGCGATCGGCATCAGGCGATGGACAAATGCCGAGATCGGGATTGTTAACGCAGGACAGCTGCTTGGCGGTCTCGCGATTGGGGAAGTAACCGCCGGAGAGCTTCATGCCATCTGTCCTTCGCCGATTAATCCGTGCCTGATGACCATCGCCGGGTCCAAGCTGAGGACGGCGCTGGAGCAATCGCTCCAGGAGGAATTCGCTTCCAAGCCGATCAAAGGCTTTGGCTTTCGGGGTGAGGTGCTCGGAGGCCTTGCAATTGACGGCATGACGGTGGAATTCGACATGCGCCGGGAGCCGATGGATCGTATCGTCGAAGCGCGAGTAAACGGCTCGCTCCTGGAGGACGGAAGGCTCTATGAGGTAGGCTCGATTGATATGTTCAGCTTTAAGGTGGGCTACGAGTCTTTGGCCGAGGCGGAGAGTTATCGCTATTATTTGCCGGAGTTCATCCGCGATGTGCTGGAGCGGGAATTAAGCTCCGAGCCTTCGCTGAGGAGCTGCAAAGAGAAACGTTGGCATCGTTTGTAAGCTTATGTCGTCACATTTTAGAAAATTTCGGAGTTTTTTGTCGAACAATTAGCATATTATGGTTGCGAAAATTCGCATTTTCACGTAAATTAACAATACAAGATCGTATTTCCGATATGTATAGTTAGGGACGTCACAGCGGGGAAGGACCGAGAAAATGCGTTTGCTATCCATTATGCAGTGCAAGCCGGGAATGAGACTGGCCAAGAGAATATTTTCGGAAGACGGCATCGTGCTGCTTGGCGAGAGGATGGAGCTTACCAGCCGGCTAATCACGAGGCTTGCCGAATGCGGGGTTCAATACGTATACATCGAAGATGCGCGAACGGAGGATATTAATCCCCCCACCCTGATCCGCGAAGATACGTTCCGAATGGCGGTTAAAGAAATCCGTACGAATTTCCGCACGCTGATGGAGCGGCCTAATAGGAAAAAGGGCTCCGCCTACCCCTATATCGCCCAGCCCTTTAAAGCGATGATGAACTTAATTATAGATGATCTGTCCAATCAGGAAGATGCCATGATCATGCTTATGAACATGGGAACAGTCGATCATTATCTGTTCCAGCATTCGCTGAACGTTTGCGTATACTCGACGCTACTAGGCATGTCGAGCGGTTACTCGCGCGACGAACTGACGACCCTTGGTCTCGGAGCTCTGCTGCATGATATTGGCAAGACGCAGATTAACGTCAATGTACTAAAGAAGCCGGATCAGCTGACCAGAGAAGAATTCGAACTTATGAAGCGTCACCCTCAGCTCGGTTATGAAATGTTAAAGGATCAGCCGAACTTGTCGCTTCTCGTGGCGCATTGCGCCTTCCAGCATCATGAGCGACTGGACGGCAGCGGATATCCGCGAGGCATCAAGGGCAATGAAATTCATGACTACGCGAAGTGGATCGGCCTGGTCGATTCTTACGACGCCATGACGACTAACCGCGTGTACCGGTCTCCGATGCTGCCGCATGATGCGATGGAGCGGTTGTACGCGGGCACGGGCACTTTGTACGAGCAGCGGATGCTGCAGCTGTTCCGGGACAAGGTGGCGATCTATCCCATCGGCATGTCCGTCCGATTAATGACGGGTGAGCGAGGCATCGTCGTAGATCTAAATTCCTCCTACCCGCACCGCCCTGTGGTACGAGTCCTCAGCAACGAAGCGGGAGAAGAGCTTAAGGCGCCGTACGAGATCGATCTGTCCAAGCAGCTTACAGTCATGATCGTCGGAGTAAACGACGAAGAGACGGACGTGCCGCTTGTGTCAGGCATTTAACTGAACCCCGAGCCATTGATGCTTGCATTTACCGCAATGCAGCGATGGTTGTTTCAAGAGGCCCGCAAGGCCTCTTTTTTCTGTCGGCTCTTGGATGAAGTCCATCCGGGCGACGTTTTTACACCATTTTATTTGCTTCCTCAAACATCTCACATTACAATAATAGAAGATATGATGGCAAGCGGACTTTTTGACCACAATAGAATTTATTAGTTTTTGAGCATTCGAAAACCAAAATTCAATTTGGCGATAAATCCAACCTTTAATCGTGGTCGCTCATCTTGAAAGGCTTCGATAGAGGATTTCTCAACAACCTCTAGAACGGAAGTTAGGTGCTGAAAGCTGATGAAACCGATGAACAAGCTGGATACGACATGGCCGCATTTGGGCATGACATCCCGCGACATACTGCCTCCTTTGACTCCCTCCAATGACCCTTGGGATCCGCTTAACTCGCTTAAGCAATTCGGTCGCCATGTACTGACAAGCGTGGAGATGACGGTTACGAATTTATGCAATATGCGCTGCGAGCACTGTGCCGTAGGCGATACGCTGGTCATGATGGAGCCAGCCAAAATTCCGCTGGACAACATGCTGCGCCGTCTGGACGAGGTCGAGCATCTGCAGACGATCAGCATTACGGGCGGCGAGCCCACCTTCTCGGAACGTACCGTCAAGGAATATATGCTGCCGCTTCTGCAATACGCGAGAAGCCGGGGCGTTCGCTCGCAGATTAACTCCAATGTAACTTTGCCTTATAACAGGTACGAGCTTTTGGCTCCTTACCTCGACGTTATGCATATCTCGTTTAACTACACGTCGGCGCAGGACTTCCATGAGATCGGCTTCGCCAAAGCGGGTCATGCCGTCTCCAAGGAAGCGGCAGCCAAGCTGTACGCACGAATGATCGACAACGCCAAGCGGCTCAGCGATGCAGGCGTGCTCGTGTCCGCCGAATCCATGATCAATTATCGGACGCATGAAAAGATCGATCAAATTCATGAGCTGATTCTTGAAATGGGCTGTCAGCGTCATGAGGTTCATCCCATGTACCCAAGCTCATTCGCCCGCGATCTGCCCGTCATTACGAAGGAGCAGATGCGCAAAGCGGTAGAACTGCTGCTGGATCGCCGCGATCCGTCGGTCTGGATGCTGTTCGGCACGTTGCCTTTCTACCAATGCAGCGACGATGCAGAGGATCGTAGACTGCTCAGAAGATTGGCGGGCGAGCCTAACGTGACGGTCAGGAACGATCCCGACGGACGGAACCGTCTCAACGTCAACTTGTTCACGGGCGACGTGTTCGTCACCGACTTCTCCGACGTGCCGGCGTTCGGCAATATCTCGACGTCCCGCCTCGACGACGTATTCGGCAAGTGGCTGGATCACAAGCTCGCGCGAAGCGTAAATTGTTATTGTCCCGCAGCCGCTTGCTGCGGTCCCAACCTGCTAGTAAAGGATATGTATTACGGCGACGTCGATTTCCACATGCGCGAAGCCAAGCTTGAATAGAAATAGAGGAAGGAGGGATAACCCGCATGTCTATAAGGACAATCGTGCTTATCGCGGTAGGTTTGCTGCTTATTTATTTGATGTTCACCGTAGGCGCGCCGTTCTTGCTTGCATTGATCGTAGCGATCTTTCTGGAGCCGCTGACCGTATTCCTGATGAAGCGATTCCGGCTCAACCGGCTGGTGTCCGCCGTCATATCCAGTACATTGTTTACGGTCATTCTCGTCGGTCTCATCGTGTTGCTGGGAATGAAGATTATCGCAGAGCTGATTGCATTTCTGGAGAAAGTGCCGAATTACTTCGAAAATGCAAGCACTTTTGTCGACAATCTGCTCGTTGACGCCAGAGGGCTGTACCAGAATCTTCCTCCAGACGCCATCGCGACGCTGGAAGAATATCTGATGAGCCTAACGAACACGATTACTTCGATGGTAGGCAAGCTGTCATCGACGGTCTTGGGCTTCGCTTCGACGCTCCCGGGCATGTTCATCTTCTTTATCGTCTTCCTGGTTGCCGTCTACATGTTCAGCTTTAGCCTTAATACGATGAAGGCATCCGTCTTGTCCTTCTTCGACGAATCGTCGCGTTCCCAAGTGGACCAGGTGCTGAACAATCTGCGCAAGTCGATCTTCGGCTTCCTGCGCTCCCAGATTATTCTTAGCGGCATGACCTACATACTTTCACTGATCGGATTGCTCATACTTGGCATCAAATATCCTATGGCTATCGCGCTGCTCATCATTATTGTGGATATTTTGCCTATTTTGGGCACAGGCTCCGTGCTTGTTCCATGGGCATCGTATCTGCTGCTGACGGGCGATATCTATACCGGCATCGGGCTGATTGTGTTGTTCCTCGTCATTACGGTATTCCGCCGCATCGTGGAACCGAAAATTCTGGGAGATTCCGTCGGTATCGGCGCGCTTCCGGCACTGATCAGCCTCTATGTAGGCTTTAAGCTTGTCGGCGTTATCGGCGTATTTATCGGTCCGCTCGTCGTCATTATTTATATGGCGGCAAGGCAAGCGGGACTGTTCCAGCAGAAGATCAAGCTGTAAGTATTTGGGGAAGTTAGGGTTGACAGGAGCAGCGAGCACGAAGTATAGTCAAACAAGGAAATCCACTAGGGGCGCCGAAAGGCTGAGATAAAGCGATTGCTTTGGTCCCTTTGAACCTGATCTGGGTCATGCCAGCGTAGGAAAGTGGGACATAGGATACCGGCTTGCCGGTCGCCGAAGGCAACTTCGACGGCTTTGTGCAAGCCTAAGTATCAACGTCATTGCGCGTTTGCGTGAGTGGCGTCGACCATTAACTTTCTTATATGTTGAGTATGCCTCCAGGTGGAATTCCACAAATTCCATGAGGAGGTTTTTTGTTATGCCGATTATGACAACGCCATTGCCGGGAAGCCGCAAGGTCTATGTAGAAGGGAGTCATTCTTCCATTCGCGTGCCGATGCGCGAGATAGCGCTGACTCCGAGCCAGTCGAGAAGCGGAGAGGAGACTCCGAACGAGCCGGTGCTCGTCTACGATGCGAGCGGTCCATATACGGATACGGGCTACCGGGCCGACGTCAGAAAGGGGCTGCCGCCGCTTCGTGAAACATGGATCGTGGATCGCGAGGATGTCGAGCGATATGAAGGACGCGAGGTGAAGCCCGAGGACAACGGCTTCGTATCCGAGGAGAGAGCCAGGACGAGAGGCGCCGAGGTATTTCCGAACCTGGATCGCAAGCCGCTTCGGGCGAAGGAAGGACGCAATGTGACGCAGCTTCACTACGCCAGACAAGGCATCGTTACGCCGGAGATGGAGTACATCGCGATACGCGAAGGGATGGAGCCGGAATTCGTAAGGGACGAAGTGGCAAGGGGGCGGGCTATTATCCCCGCGAACATCAATCATCCCGAATGCGAGCCGATGATTATCGGACGAGGGTTCCATGTAAAGATCAATGCCAACATCGGCAACTCCGCCGTTGCCTCCTCCATTGAGGAAGAGGTAGAGAAGATGACGTGGGCGACCAGATGGGGAGCCGATACGATCATGGATCTGTCGACAGGCAAGAACATCCATACGACCCGGGAATGGATCGTGCGCAATTCGCCGGTTCCGGTAGGGACCGTGCCGATCTATCAGGCGCTAGAGAAGGTGAACGGCAAAGCGGAGGATCTCAGCTGGGAGGTATTTAGAGATACCTTGATCGAGCAGGCGGAGCAAGGCGTCGACTACTTCACGATCCATGCGGGCGTATTGCTTCGGTACATCCCGCTGACGGCCAAGCGCGTAACGGGGATCGTATCTCGCGGCGGCTCTATTATGGCAGCCTGGTGTCTGGCTCATCACAAGGAGAACTTCCTGTATACGCACTTCGAAGAAATCTGCCTCATCATGAAGCGTTACGACGTGTCGTTTTCGCTTGGCGACGGCTTGCGGCCAGGCTCCATCGCGGATGCCAACGACGATGCGCAATTCGCGGAGCTCGATACGCTGGGAGAGCTGACGAAGATTGCCTGGAAACATGACGTGCAAGTGATGATTGAAGGTCCCGGGCATGTACCGATGCATTTGATCAAAGAAAACATGGACCGCCAACTGGAAGTATGCGACGAAGCGCCGTTCTACACGCTGGGTCCGCTGACGACCGACATCGCGCCGGGCTACGACCATATTACGTCCGCGATCGGAGCGGCGATGATCGGCTGGTTCGGCACGGCGATGCTCTGCTACGTAACGCCGAAAGAGCATCTGGGGCTGCCGAACAAGGAAGATGTCAAGGAAGGCGTTATCACTTACAAAATCGCTGCCCACGCGGCGGATTTGGCCAAAGGCCATCCTCGCGCGAAGCTGCGGGACGATGCACTCTCCAAAGCGCGCTTTGAGTTCCGCTGGCGCGATCAGTTCCATCTATCGCTTGATCCCGAGCGGGCGATGTCGTACCACGACGAGACGCTGCCGGCCGAAGCGGCCAAGTCGGCGCATTTCTGCTCCATGTGCGGTCCCAAATTTTGCAGCATGCGCATCACGCAGGACATCCGGGAATATGCGGCGCAGAACGGTCTCGATACGGAGGAAGCGATCGAAGCGGGGCTCAAGGAGAAGTCCGCCGCATTTAAGGCCGGAGGCAACGAAATCTATGCGTGACGGGATGGCCGGCGGAGAAGGAAGCGGAGCTCCCGCTGCCATTGCCGGCCCCGGGGGGCAGCCGGCCGGCTCGAGCGCGACGTCGGAGGACGGTCTTCGCGCGAGCTGGAGGGAACGTTATTCCCGCCAAATCCGTTTCGCGCCGATCGGCGAGGCCGGGCAGCTTCGCCTCCGCGAAGCCAGCGTGTTGATTGCAGGCTGCGGAGCGCTCGGCGCTTCGCTCGCCCAGCATATGGCCAGGGCCGGCGTTGGAAGAATCGTGATAGTAGACAGGGATTACGTGGAGTTTAGCAATCTGCATCGCCAGACGCTTTTCGACGAAGAGGATGCCCGCAGGGTTCTGCCCAAAGCGAAGGCCGCGGAGACGAAGCTTCGGCGGATAAACGGAGAGGCGATAATCGAGGCGCATGTGGCCGATATAAGCCAGCATAATATTGGCAAATTCGCAGCCGGTACCGATCTGATCCTGGACGGGACGGATAACGCGGCTACTCGACTGCTGCTCTGCGACGAGGCGTTCCGGCTCGGCATCCCGTTCGTATACGGCGGAGCAACTGCCTCGCAGGGCATGAGCGCGATGCTGGTCCCAGGCAGGACGGCTTGCCTGTCCTGTTTGATCGGCGGGGAGGAGGAGGCCGAGGAAGGCGATTCCTGCGATACGCGGGGCGTCTTGTCCGCGACAGTGGAATTGGTGGTCGCGCTTCAGGTCGCCGAAGCCGTCAAGTGGTTGACGGGCAATAGGGAGTCCGTCCGGGGAACTTGGCTGAACGCGGATATATGGAATTTTGCCGTGCGGGAATTTAAGCTGCCTTCCGGTGTTGCCTCTTGCGGGAAGTGCGGCTGCGAAGCGCGGGCGATCGGCTCAGAAGCGCATTCGGTCGAGATCGGCTTACGACATCGTCTCCATAACAGCGAAGATGATAACTGCTCGGACGATCTTGATCGGGAGTCGCGCTTGCATGTACGGCGCTCTGCGGCATTATGCGGCCGGGACACGGTTCAAGTGACGCTGGGATTCACGCTCGATCTGGAGCGGGAGATTAACTATTTGGAGCGGCTTGGGTGTGGCATGACCGTTAATCCCTATCTGGTGAAAGCAGAGCTGCCTTCGCCTTATACCGAAAAGCTGGTGCTGTTTCCGGACGGCAGAGTGCTGGTGCAAGGCACGTCGGACATGGCGGAGGCGGAACGGATATGCGATGAATATCTTAGCCGCGAAAATCGTAGAGCGGAGGGGACGGCTGGATGAGTAAAAGAGTGGACTGGGAGCAAATCAGGTTATATGTCATTACCGCGCAGGATGCCCACCCGGGCAAATCGGTGATCGACGTGATGGAGCAGACGCTCATCGGCGGAGCGGGCATGCTGCAGCTGCGCAACAAGACGGGCTCTAGATCGGAAGTGCTGGAGCAGGCATGGGCACTGAGAGCGCTGACGCGAAGATACGGCGTGCCTTTCATCGTCAACGATTATCCCGATATCGCGCTTGAAGTCGATGCCGACGGCGTCCATCTGGGGCAGGACGACATGTCGATTAAGGAAGCGAGGGCTTTGCTAGGCGACGATAAAATGATCGGCATCTCCACCCACTGCGCGGAGCATGCCATCGAAGCTGAGCGGGAGGGAGCGGATTACATCGGCGTCGGGCCCGTATTCCCGACGAATACGAAGCCGGGCAAGGCGGCGGTGACAACGGCTTATGTGGCGGAGGCCGCAAGTCTGGTCTCCATTCCATTTGTCGCGATAGGCGGCATTACGACGGACAATGCGGATGCCGTCATCTCTGCGGGGGCCAAACGGCTATGCGCCGTGTCGGCGATCGTGGGAAGCGAGGATCCTGCGGCTGTCTGCCGTGAGCTTCTGCATAAGCTCGCGGCAGCAGACCGGGCAGAGGAATCATCCAACGCCAATGCGATTGCGAACGAGCGGGAAACGTCCGGGCATAAAGCCGAAGAAAACGTAACTTTATCGCTGAACGGCAGTTCCTATCAAACCCGCTCAGCCACTCTCGATTGTTTGCTTGCGGAGCTCGGACAGCGCGACAAGCGGCTTGTAGCAGAGGTAGACGGCGAGATTGTGCCTCGGTCGCGCTGGCAGGAGACGACGCTTGCGGACGGACTGCGCATCGAGCTCATTCAATTCGTGGGGGGAGGCTAGAAAATGATGAACCAGCAGAATGGACTGACGATCGCGGGATTAACGTTTGGCTCGCGGTTTCTGTTCGGGACGGGGAGATTCCCCAGTCCCGCCGAGCTTAGGGAGTCGCTTGCCGAATCCGGCGCCGAAATTGTGACTTTCGCCGTTAGACGCGTCAATCTGGAGCATACTGAAGACGATTCCGTGCTTCAGCATCTGGAAGGAAAAAAGCTGACTTACTTGCCTAATACTTCGGGCGCGCGAGTGGCGGAAGAAGCCGTTCGGATTGCCAGATTGGCACGGGAGGCCGGACTCGGCAATTGGATCAAGGTGGAGATCAGCGGAAGTCCCGTTACTCTTCTTCCCGACCCCATCGAGACGCTAAAAGCGACGGAGCAGCTCGCCAAAGAAGGTTTCGTCGTATTGCCGTATACATCGGATGATCCGATTCTTTGCAAGCGCCTGGAGGAAGCGGGCGCGGCCGCGGTCATGCCGGGAGGCTCTCCGATCGGGACGGGACTTGGACTTCTTAATCCTTATCATCTGTCGCTTATTATCGAAGAGGCGAATGTTCCCATTATTGTGGATGCGGGAATCGGCTCTCCCAAGGATGCCGCGGAAGCGATGGAGCTTGGAGCAGCTGGCATTCTGGCCAACACGCCTGTAGCGAAGGCGGGGAATCCCGTCAGGATGGCGAAAGCTTTCGCGCTTGCTATCGAAGCGGGACGGATCGCTTACGAGGCAGGGCGCATTCCGAGGAAAAGATATGCTTCCGCCAGCAGCGACGAAGCCGGTTCCCTGTTTGCCGCGGGACCGACATGAGCGCGTACTCGCGGGGGCAATCCGTTATCGTGCTCGGAGGGGGTATTATCGGCTTGTCCTGCGCCCTCGAGGCTGCGCTTCGCGGGCATAGGGTAACGCTTGCGGAGCCGGGCAGAATCGGCGGCCAGGCGTCCGGCGCCGCTGCCGGCATGCTGGCTCCGTATTCGGAGAATCCCGAGGGGGCCGATGCATTCTTCCGCCTGTCGCTGGGCAGCCTGCGCCTTTATCCGGAATGGATTCGCAGCGTGGAGGAGATATCGGGCATGTCGGTAGAATGGGAGAGATCCGGCAGCTTAAACATCCTGCAGCATGAAGCCGATCTGCTGCCAGCCGAGGGCAGAATGCGGTGGCAGAACGGCTGGGGAGCCGGGGCGGAGTTGATCGACAAGGATGAGCTTCGGGGATTGGAGCCTGCGCTTGCCGAAGAAGCCGTCGGGGCTGTCTACATACCAGAGGAGAGCCACGTGTACGCGCCGAAGCTGGTCGAAGCGCTGGCTTCAGCCTGCAAGCGGACAGGCGTCCAAATACTGGAGCACGCTGGCACTATCGAGTCGGTTCACCGATCGGACATCGGCGGGAGCCGAATCGCCATGAGCGGTCTGCCTGCCTTGCTGGCTGCCGATCGTGTCGTCCTATGTCCCGGTGCATGGTCCTCGGCATACGAACAACATTTGGGTCTGAATCTGCCCGTCCATCCTATAAGGGGCCAAATCTGTTCGTATCTCTCTCCCGCCCAATGGAGAGAACCTTTGCGGCACATCGTATTCACCAGCCAGGCCTACTGGGTAAGCAAGCGGAACGGCACGGTCGTCTGCGGGGCATCGGAGGATGTGGCCG
This sequence comes from Paenibacillus sp. MY03, assembly GCF_002165585.1. Classification (NCBI taxonomy): domain Bacteria; kingdom Bacillati; phylum Bacillota; class Bacilli; order Caryophanales; family Paenibacillaceae; genus Paenibacillus; species Paenibacillus sp. MY03. The sequence continues at coordinate 35,924 of NZ_MXQD01000050.1, forward strand.
GTTATGAAACCAGCGTAACAGAGCATGGCATTGGACGATTAACGAGGGCAACCGACCGCTTTCTGCCGGATCTGAGGGGTGTTAAGCCTGCATTTGGCTGGGCAGGATTGCGTCCTGCCACACCGGATGGGATGCCGCTAATCGGAGCTGCGGGAGGCGAGGGAGAGTGGCTGATGGCTGCCGGACATTACCGCAACGGCATCTTGTTAAGTCCGGCAACGGGCCGGCTTATCGCCGATCTGCTGGACGGCGAGCCGGATGAGAAGACGCTAGGGGGACTAGCCCCTTTTGCTCCGGCAAGGTTTACGGCAAGACAAGGGTCCAAGCAAGCAACGGCAGGGCACATATATTGATGCATGAAAGCATGTAGAAGCCCCGGAGGTGCGGATTGCATTGATATCCCATATTACCAACGAACAATTGCTGGCGAAGGAAATCATCGTGGAGAGGATCCGGGATTCGCTGTCCAATAAAACCCCGTTTTCCCTCGTCCGGATCGGCGACGGCGAAAATTTTGTGCTGTCGCAGGATTCGGTCTACACGATGGAGCAGACACTAAGCCAGCTCTGGGTGAAAATCGCAAACGAGGGCCGCAAAGGCGTTCGTATTCCCAATATCGAAATTCGCGACCGTATGGTGGAGGCGATCAAGGAAGCCGATATCGTAGGCGTTCTGGCGCAGAACGACAATACGATCAGGGCGCATCCCAATCATAAACGTCCGCTTACGGACAAAATCTTCGACCACTTCGGATTGCAGCCCAAAGCGTTGTGCAATGCAATCGTCAATCGCGAGCTGATCTATTTCAAGCCCTTCTGGGAAATGCTGTCGGAGCAGGGCAGCCGCGTCATTTTGATCTCCAGATGGGCCGGAGGCACAAAGCAGCGGCTTATTCGGTCGCCGTACAATCTGAGCATTCCGTTCACGCTGCCCTTCGAAAGGTATGAAATGATGGACGAGACGCTGGCCAAGATCGAAAGCAGGCAGGACGAATTCGATATCGCCCTTGTTTCCTGCGGCGTCAATGCTGTCGTGCTTGCGCACGAAATTACGAAGCGGACGGGGAAGGTGGCCATGGACTTTGGCATCGGCTCCCAGATTATTTCCAGCGTAAAACTGCAATAAAGTCTGCAAGATGAAGAGCCATACCATGGAGAGAGGCATGAATTCCATGGTATGGCTCATATTGCGCCTTTAGATTGACCAGCGAAGGATAACGCCCGCTTGCGTCAAGCCCCCGCCGAAGCCGTGAAGCAGAACGCGGTGCCCCGCTTGCAGTCTTCCGTCCTTGACGGCGTCATCCATCGCAAGCGGGATAGAGGCGGCTGACGTGTTGCCATACTTCGCAATAGAAGACAGAGCTTGATCCTCTGTGAAGCCGCATCGCTCGCATAACGCCTCGATGATTCGCTGATTGGCGTTATGCGGAGCGAACCAATCCACTTGATGTGCAGCCAGGCCTGCGCTCTCAAGCAGCTCCGAAACTCCTTCCGAGACGCTGGAAAGCGCCCAACGGTACACCTCGCGTCCATTCTGTACAAGCTTGCCGCTCGGCACAAGATCGTATTCGCCGATTCGCGAGGACAAATGGCTGGCGTAGACATGCCGTCCGCCGTTGCCGTCGGTCCGGGCGAAGGAAGCCAGGAAGTCTCCCTCTCCATCCTCGGTTCGTTCCACCAACACGGCGCCTGCTCCGTCGCCGAACAGAATGCAGGTCGTACGATCGGTATAGTCCGTAATTTTGGACAAGGCATCGGCGCCTACGACCAATATTTTATGATGAAGCCCGGTCATGAGAAGCCCGTTTGCGAGCTGCAGACCTGCGGTGAAACCCGCGCAGGCGGCTTGGATGTCGATCGCGCCGCATTTCGCGATGCCAAATCTGGCCTGAATGCCAGCCGCGATGCTGGGGAATATGGTATCTGGCGTGGAGGTGGCTACAATAATGTAATCAACATCGTCCAATTGCACATCGTACCTGGAAGCCAGGTCGGCAACCGCACGGTAGGCCAAATCGCTGGTATATTGATGGGGCGCCGAAATTCGGCGTTCGCGTATGCCGGTCCGCTGCACGATCCACTCATCAGAGGTATCGACCAGCTTCTCCAGGTCCGCGTTGGTCATGACATTGTCCGGCAAATAAGTTCCTATTGCAGCAATACGGGAATTGGATCGGTAAGCGGCTTTGCTTGCGATATCGGGTTCTCTGCTCACGGGTCTACACAACCTTTCGTATATTTATGTTATTGTCACCTGGTACTAATATCTGATACTAATATCATACCTTCTGTAAATACGGCTGTCAATGAGATCCGCAGACGCTGATCAACGCTGGTCAACACTGATCATACGAATAACCTCTCTCCTTTCGGCAAACGATAAGACTGGAATCTGTCGCAAAGGTATCATTATCGGATGACGAACAGGAGGAGGATTGATTATGATAATCCGCTCTCGCGGCGCTTGGACGCTGCTAACGGCATGCATCGTGCTTGGAGGCATGCTTGGCGGCTGCTCTATGGAGAAGCAAGGCGATCTTGGCAATAAAAATTTGCGCACAAATGAAGTGCGTTACGATGCGAATGGCAATCGGCTGCTGACGGACAAACGATTTGCGGATGATCAGAAAAACGAAATGAACCGGGTCAATGGCCGCAGGCTGAGCAGCAACAATCTCGTTGGCACGCATCGCAATTATCGGCTGGAAATCAAACCGGAATTCGGCGAGAAGCTGGTGCAAGAGGTGGCGGGCATTCATCATGCGGTCGTCATGCTCGCGGATTATAACGCCTACGTGGCGGTATCCTTGGACAAGGAAGCAAGCGGCGACGGGATCGGCACGCTAAGCCGTACTTACATGGGGTTGTCCGGCGCCAAGGGAACGGAGGCCGGCAGACGGATTGGAACCCTGTCGACAGGCCAGGAACGATTGAACGACGAGCTGACGGAAAAGGTTTCTTCGGCACTCAAAGCCATGAGGCCCAATATCGAGCTGGTGTACGTCTCCGCGAACCCTGATTTCGTAGGCCGGATGAACGCATATCAGAATGATTCCCTGCAAGGCTTCCCCGTTCAGCATTATATTATGGAGTTTAACGGAATGGTTGAACGAATCTTCCCGCCGCGAACGACTAAAAGCAGCGATGAGCTGATTCGGCCATATGGCCATCGATTCAGCGGCAGATTGCTGGAATAAGCTGAGTTTGAACACGTATTTATAGGACCGTCTCCGGGCAGCCGCCGCCGCGCTCCCATCGGAGGCGGTTTTTTTGTCGTTTCGTCCATTCGTCACAGCTTGCCCGGTCATATAGTATTCTAGCTGTTTCATATCCATGCTGGGAAAGAGGCGAGAGACTTGACATCAATAAAGGAGGAGCATCACATCGAGTCCGCGGACGAGCGACGAACCGTGGCGATATTGGGATTGGGCTACGTGGGGCTGCCACTGGCTCTGCTATTCGCCGAGCAAGGATTTCGAGTGATCGGAATCGATCCTGATGCTTCTAAAATTAGCAAGCTTCAGAATGGCAAAAGCTATATTCGTGAAATAGAAGACGCAGTGATTAACGAGGCGATTGCAGAGCGATTGATTCCGACAACGCAGCATTCCGCAGCTCGAGCAGCCGAGGCCATCATCATCTGCGTGCCGACGCCGCTGACGGCTTACGGCACGCCCGATCTCGCCTACCTGAAGATGGCGGCGACCCAAGCAGGCGCCGAATTGCAAAAGGGGCAGCTCGTCGTCTTGGAGAGCTCGACTTACCCCGGTACGACCAAGGAAGTGCTTCTGCCGCTGCTGGCCAAGTCGGGTCTGCGGGCGGGCGAAGACTTCCATGTCGCGTATTCCCCGGAGCGGGTCGATCCCGGCAATGCGGACTTCCCCATCCATCGTATCCCCAAGATCGTAAGCGGCATAAGTGGTCGCTGCCTGGAGAAAGTATCCGAGCTGTATCGTCATGTCTTTCCGGCCGTCCATCCCGTCTCCAGCACGGATGCAGCCGAGATGACTAAGATCATGGAAAATGCCTACAGGCTCGTCAATATCTCGTTTATTAATGAAATGGCCATCGCCTGCGATACGTTGGGGCTCGACATTTGGGAGGTTGTTCAGGCCGCTTCGACGAAGCCGTTCGGTTATCATCCCTTCTATCCGGGTCCTGGCATTGGCGGCCATTGCATTCCCGTCGATCCTTCCTATCTGCAATGGAAGCTGAAGCAATACGGCATGAGCTCGGACTTTATCGGCTTGGCGAACGGCATCAACCACCGAATGCCGCTGTATGTCGTGCAGCGGCTAAAGCAAGGCGTTGCTCCCAAGACGCTGGCCGGCTCCTCCATCCTTGTATACGGGGCGGCCTATAAGTCCGATATTGCGGACAGCCGCGAGTCGGCATCGATCGATATCATGAAGCTTCTTATGCTGGAAGGAACCAAGGTTTATTACTATGACCCCTATATCAGCGAACTTGCGGTCGGGGAGAAGAAGCTTCAGAGAACCGAGCTGACGCCTGAATTTCTGGCGAGCATCGACGGCGTCATTATTGCGACGGATCACAGCGGCATGCCGCTTGATCTGATGATGGAGCATGCGCCGCTGATTTACGATACCCGCAATGTGACGAAAGGCCGCGGGGGGCGCGCCGTTACGATGAGGCTCGGGGGCGGGGGCGTTTCATGACTTTGATGCGAATTGCGATTATCGGATGCGGGGCTATTGCGGAAAAACATGTTGCGGCTATTGCCGAGTTGGGCGGCGGGGCGGAGATCGCGGCGCTTTGCGACATCTCGGAGGAGCGTCTCCGCGTTTTCGCCTTTCGCGCTGGAATCCCGCGGTTCCCGGGAGCAACGCTGCATACGGATATCGATGAAATGCTGACACGACCGGAGCTCGATCTCGTTGTCGTCGCGACGAGCAGCGACTCCCATGCCCGGATCGCGCTGCATTCACTTGAAGCGGGCAAACATGTGCTGGTCGAAAAGCCGCTTGCGCTGTCCATGGGCGAGGCAAGGGAGCTTATCCGTCTTGCCCGGGCAAAAAAGCTGGAGCTGGCCGTGTCGTTTCAAGCGCGTTATTCCCCGCGAATTGCCGCGATGAAAGCTGCTGTTGAGGAGGGACGGTTCGGCGAGATCGGTCACGGCGCCGTGGCGATGAGATGGAATCGCGATATGGCCTATTACAGAAGCGGGCCTTGGCGCGAGGATTGGAGCAAGGGCGGCGGTTTGTTCATCAACCAGTGCATTCATTATGTCGATCTGCTGATCTGGCTGCTGGGTCCGCTTCAATCCGTATATGCGCTTGCCGGCATCCATGGCCAGTTTATCGGCGTCGAAAATGTCGGAGCGGCGCTGCTGCGGTTCAAAAGCGGGGCTGTCGGCATTATCGAGGCGTCAACGGGCGTCTATCCCCGAACGTTAGGCACTTCCATCAGCCTGTTCGGCTCTCGCGGCACTGCCTCCTTTGAGGGCACGGCCTTGCAAGAAGCGGCGGTATGGACCTTCGAACATAACCATGGTTCGGAGGGCGCCGACTCCGTTTTCGAGCAACGGACTTTATCAAAGGTACCTGACACGGATATCAAGCTTTCGCATACGCCGCTTTATCGCGAGCTTTTGACCGCCATCCGTGGCGGGGAGTCGCCCATCGCTTCGGCCGAGTCGACTCTTCCCGCGCTGGAGGCCGTGCTTGGCATCTATCAATCGATAAAGAGCGGTCTTGTCGTGGAGCTGCCGATCAACGAGGAGTTTCATATGGGCGGCATGGTCTGGAGGGAGAAGGGGTAGGATGGAAAAAATTCCGTTAATCGATTTGCGCGCGCAATATCGGGAGCTGAAGGACGAGATCGACGCTGCTTTCCTGCGCGTTATGGCCAGCGGCGAATATATCGCGGGACCCGAGGTCGAAGGGCTTGAGGCCGAGATCGCGGCATTGACCGGCGCGGCTTATGCCGTATCGGTCGCGAACGGTACGGATGCGCTGGCGCTTGCGCTGGAGGCGGCCGGCATCGGACCTGGCGACGAGGTCGTCACGACGGCGTTCACGTTTTTCGCTACGGCGGAGGCGATCGTGCGCCGGGGAGCCGTTCCCGTGTTCGCTGATATTGATCCCGCAACGTACAACATGTGTCCCTTAGACACGGAGCAGCGCATTACGCCGCGTACCAAAGCGATTTTGCCTGTTCATATTTTCGGCCAGCCGGCAGACATGTCGGCCTTTTCCTCCCTGGCGGAGCGGCATGGCCTCAAACTGATCGAGGATGCCTGTCAAGCCATCGGGGCGACGCTGGAAGGCCGTCCCGTCGGCGCCATGGGGGACGCGGGCTGCATTTCCTTTTTCCCGACAAAAAATCTGGGGGGTTACGGAGACGGAGGCATCATCGTCACGAATAACGAACGGATTGCCAACGAAGCCAGGCTGCTTGCCCGGCATGGCAGCCGTAAAAAATATTTTCACGAAACAATCGGCGTCAACAGCAGGCTGGATCCGCTTCAGGCGGCCATCATCAGAGTGAAGCTTAAGAGATTGGTGGAGTGGAACGATCGTAGAAGGCAGGCGGCTGACTATTATAATAACGGATTGCGACATACCCCGCTGAGACTGCCTGCGGTCATGGATAAGGCAGAGCACGTGTACCATCTTTACGCCGCGCAATACGAGCATCGCGACGAGCTGATGGAGAGGCTCAAGGGAGACGGCATATCGTCCGGTCATTATTACCCGTGTCCGCTGCATTTGCAGCAGGCGCTGACGTTTCTCGGCTACAAGGCGGGCGATCTGCCCGTAACGGAGAAAACCTGCGCCCATTCGTTCGCGCTGCCGCTTTCGCCGCATCTGACAAGACAGCAGCAGGATTATATCATCTCCAAGGTGATTCAATACACGTAAGGGAGAGTGAGAGGGATGAGCGGTACGACAAGGATCGGAGATGGCGTCACGCTTGGACGCGACGTCGTGATCGGGGCCGGGGTTACGATCGGCCATGGCGCCGTCATCCACGACGATACCGTCATTGGAGACGATGTCCGCATTCACGATCATGCCGTGATCGGCAAGCTCCCCATGAAGGCCAAACGATCCGCGACGACAAGCGACGGCGTCGTCCTGCATCCGACGTTTATCGAGAAGGGCTGCACGATCGGAACGGGAGCGATTATCTATCGGGGGGCGCGGCTGCAGCCGGACGTTCTGGTGGCGGATTTGGCGACGGTGCGCGAACGGGTCCGGGTCGGGACGGGGACGATAGTGGGACGCGGCGCCGCCATCGAGAACGACTGCGAGGTCGGCGCTCGCTGCAAGCTGGAGACGAACAGCTATATCTGCGCATATTCCGTGCTGGAGGACGACGTATTCGTCGCCCCCTGCGTCGTGACGACCAACGACAATTATTTGGCGCGTTCCTCCGCCAGATTTTCCAAGTTCAAGGGAGTGACGGTTAAGCAGGGAGGCAGGATCGGAGCGGGCGCGACGATTTTGCCGGGCAGGGTCATCCATCGGGACGGCGTCGTGGCGGCAGGCAGCGTCGTGACAAAAGATGTGCCGGAGCGGACGATCGTAGCGGGCAATCCCGCTCGCAAACTAAGAGATGTGCCGGAAGATCAGTGGCTGGAGAATCAAAGGCATGGATAGGCGGCTTAAGGTACTGATGCTCGTGAAGCGGTTCGACGAGACATATCCGAAACATGTGCACAAATTCGATATGTTGAAGGCGATCGAAGAGGTCGCCGACGTGACGTATTGGAGCAAGGACGGGAATATTCGAGCCATATTGGAAAGTTTGCCGGAAAGGCCGGACGTTATTTTCCATTACGACATCGAATGGCGAAACGCTTTTGCCCCCCATATCACGGGACTGGAGCACGTCGATATTTTGAAGGCGTGTTACGTGCTGGACGTCCATTACCTGCCTGCCGCCAGAAAGGAATATTTCGAACGGAATGCGAAGCCGGATCTTATTTTATCCGCCAGCAAATATCCCTTCCTCAAGGCGTTCCCGGAGATGCTGCCGCGATTCCGCTGGTTGCCGTTCGGCGTCAATCCGGAGATGATCCGGGATTACGGCTTGCCCAAGGACACGGCTTATTCGCTCATGGGATTAATGGAGGAAAAATACCCGTTCCGTTCCGCAGTACTAAAGGCTATGTCGCGGGAAGAGGGATTCGTCCATTACCGCCATCCCGGGCACCGGACGCCTTACCGGCCGGGACTGTTCGTGCATGATACGTACGCGCGGGCCATTAACGGTTCCATGATAGCCTTCACTTGCGGCAGCGTGCTGGAAATCCCCGTTGCCAAGTTTTTCGAAATTCCGGGCTGCAGGACGCTGATGCTGGCGGAGAGCAATCCGGACATCGAAGAGCTGGGCTTTAAGGACGGAGACAACTTCGTAGCCTGCGGAATTACCGGCATACTGGAGCTTGCGAGGCGGTATCGCGCGGATGCGGAGGCGAGGAACGCCATTACGGAACGGGGGTACGACTTTGTCCATCGCTATCATAGCAACGGCGCCAGAGCGCGAGAGTTCGTCGGGATCGTGAAGGATGCTCTTGCGGGGCGAGGAGGCTGATAGAGAGAGGCAGGAGCTGCTTTGAGGCTCTGTCACAAATGCAAACGGCGCTGCCAGGGGAAGCTTGGTTCCCTTTGGCGGCGCCGTTTATTGTCGTGTTTCAGCTCTCCAGCTTGCTTACGAGCTCGGCGCTTGTGGAGAGCACAAGGTCGTTGCAGGTTTTGTCCGCATTGAAGTGTCTTGCGATGCTTTCGTGCACCGGAGTTTCCATCGGGATGAGTCGTCCACTCGCGTCCGGCGCGTAAAGCAGAAACCGCTCGGAGAGGAAATCGATAAACCCGTTCAGGTCGATGCCTTTTTCGATCATGTAGCTGCGGTTAAATTCGATGCAGCCGATCGCGCCGGCGCAGCTATCCAGCAGCTTGCTCATGCCCTTTATGGCTTGCCATTCGAACCCTTCCACGTCCATCTTGAATAACAAGGTTCCACCCTGAATGATACGATCCTGGAACAGGCTGTCGATCGTGACGGTGCCGATGGAGGTTGATTTGACGGCACGCGAGCCGGAAGGGTGGCCCGAGGAAAGGCCGGAGTGCGACTGGTCGACGTAGAAGGATATCGTGTTATCCGCCTCATCCGATACGAAGGCGAATACCGCCTTCATCTGACGGCTGTTGGGATGATCGCCGATCGACCGAAGCAAGTAGGGACGCAGTCCTTCGTTGGCCTCGATCGCCACGATCTCGGTATAAACGGGATATTGAGCGGACAGCAGGATCTCTCCATAATTGGCACCCGCGTCCACCACGATGGCCGGCTCCAGCAGGCTCACGGCCTTGCGCCAAAATGCCGTCACGGCGGGTTGGGACAAGCCGGCGTACCGCTTCATTCTGCCGCCACGCTTATCGCCCGGATTGACATACATGGCATGACCGGTGCCGTTCATTATGATTTTATGCATGTTGGTGACTGCCTCCTTCGGAAGTGAGAGAGCCGTCCCGGTTCGGAACGTTTCTATTAACGTATTCCGCGAACGGGCTGCCCGTACTAGATTCACAACCATTTGAAAGGGGGAGCATGCTTCTGTTTGGAATAATTCAACAGTATTTTGCCCGCGGACATTGACCTCGGCATCTCCATTCGATAAAGTGAATCTGTATGATTGTAACGACTGCCATATTTTATAGAGAATCTAGATGAGATAGATGAAGGAGAATGTGAACCGAGATGAAGAAAGCTGGTCTACGCCGCTTGACTATTCCGCTGATGCTGCTGGCACTCTGGCTCTGCAGCGTCCTCCCCGCGCATGCGGCAGGCAACCTGGTCGTGAACGGCGACTTCGAGCAAACCGAGGGCGGGATGCCGGTCAATTGGACGACTGAAGCCTGGATCAAAGACGATGTTTCTACCGAATATTCGGTCGAGCTTGGCTCCGCCCAGTCGGGCGAAGGAGCGGCATCCATTCGAAATCATGGCGATAATCATGCCAGATTTATTCAGACGGTCCGGGTTGAATCGGACAAGCTGTACCGAATCTCCGGTTACGTTAAGGCGGAGGGGCTGCGTCTTGACGCTTACGGCGCTTATCTGTCCGTAGAGGGAGTGGCGGTCCAATACCCGCAGGTTCACGACACAGGCGGTCAATGGTCTTACCTGGAGTATTACGGACGAACGGCCAAGGATCAGAAGGAAATCACGATCGGCGTCAGCGTGGGGGGCTACGGCAGCATTAATGCCGGAAGCGCCGCATTCGACGGCGTGTCGGTCGAGGAAGTCGGCGAGACGCCGGCGGGAGCGGTCGAATTCTCGCTTGCGTCTTCGCCGGTCAGCGGCGGCGACGAACAGGAGCAGGCGCCGATTAAGGTGTCGATCCTTTCGACGCTGCTGTTCGCCGCACTGTTTACGGCCTTTTTCGCGGTCGTCCGGAATGCGCTCCTGAGGCAGCAGGACCGGCTGCGGGGCAATAACAGGGTTCGCGATCTATTGTTATACGGAGGCTTTGCCGCCGCGTTAGCGGTTCGAATCGCAATTGGACTTAGCCATGATGGGTACGCCAACGACATCGCGCTATTTACGTTCTGGTCGGATCAAGTGGTGAAAGAGGGCATTGCGGGTTTCTACCATACCGATATATTCGTCGACTACCCGCCAGGTTATATTTACGTGTTGTACATAGTAGGGCTGATCAAAGAATGGCTGGGTCTTGCAGCAGGCAGCGCCGGTACTCTGCTGCTCTACAAGCTTCCTGCCATCGCGGCGGATCTCGTGGCCGCAGCCGTCGTCTATCGCGCGGCGAGAGGCAAATTAGGCGAAGCTCCGGCAATCGGCCTTGCGCTGATCTATGCGTTTAATCCCGCAGCCATTCTCGACTCCGCGGCATGGGGGCAAGTCGACGCCGTGTTTGCGCTGGTGCTGACGCTTGCGATCGCCGGCATGGCAGAGCGCAAGTTCGGCAGGGCATCGGTCTGGTATGCGATCGCGGCGCTGATCAAGCCGCAAACCTTTATTTTTATGCCCATCCTGCTTGTCGCCTTGCTGCTTGGACGGAAGTGGAAGGATGTTGCGGTCAGCGCCTATTATGGCTTCGGTACGTTCATTCTGCTTGCGCTTCCGTTTTTCTGGGGCCATGGCGGACTGAAGGGCGTCTACGAGCTGTACAAAGGGACGTTGTCTTCTTACCCTTATGCGACGCTCAACGCCTTTAATCTGTATTCGTTGACGGGCGGGAATTGGGCGCCGTTGACGGACAAATGGCTGTTCATTCCCTATCAGACGTGGGGTGGTCTGTTTATAGGGGCCGCTGTGCTGGCGGTTCTTCTTCTTTCGTTTGCCCGTGTAAAACGGAATAACGAGGACCGGTCATTTTATGTGGCGATGATCCTGATCGCCATCGTATTTATCGGCGTAACCAAGATGCACGAACGTTACATGTTCCCTGTTATGCTGCTCAGCTTATTCGCGTATATTCAGTCTATGGACCGCCGAATGCTGCGGCTGTTCTTCGGCTTCACGATAACGAATTTTATCAATATGAGTTACGTGCTTAAGTTCAGCGAGCAGACGACCAATGTGCCGACGGACGGCGTGGTCATCCTGTGTTCGCTGGCGAATATCGGTTTGCTGCTATACGGATTGTACGTTGGACACGATCTCTACCGGAACGGCAATCGGCAGCAGGTGGAGATGTTGCAGCCCGATGAGCGGCTGCGGGCCGATGCCGAGCGCTTGGAACCGTTCCGTGTGCGGACCGGCGAACGATCCGCAGGTCTCCGCCGGTTGAGCCGCAAGGATTGGTGGTGGATGGGCGGTATTACGGCCGTGTATACCATCGTGGCGCTCGTCAATCTGGGATCGTTTAAAGATCCGGAGACGGTCTGGCATCCCTCCTCGGCCGGCGAAGGTTTCTACGTCGATCTGGGAGAAGTGAAGCAGCTCGAGCGGCTGACCAGCTTCGGCGGTGTTGGCACGGGGACTTACGCCTACGAATTCGCCGAGACGCCGGATGTTTGGAATAACCGGATCGAGGTCGACAATAATCATGTGTACGTCTTCGCATGGAAGAGCCAGCAGCTCGACGTGAAGGCGCGTTACGTCAAGCTGACCGTTACGGGAGCCGGCTTTTCGATGAACGAGCTTGGCATCTACGAAGCCGGCAGCAAGGAGCCGCTGCCCATCAGCTCCGTCGTCGCTCTGAGCGATAAGGAGCCGAAGCGCGGCGCGATAACGAATCTGTTCGATGAGCAAAAGCTGATGGTTTATAATCACGAATTTATGAAGGGCAGTTATTTCGACGAAATCTATCATGCCCGAACGGCCTACGAAAATCTGGAAGGTCTCGTTGCGTACGAAAATACGCATCCGCCGCTTGGCAAGCTTATTATCGCGATAGGCATCAAGCTGTTCGGACTCAATCCGTTCGGATGGCGGATCGGAGGCACTTTGTTCGGCGCGGCGATGATTCCGCTTATCTATCTCATGGCGAGACGGCTGTTTGGAGGAACGACGTTCGCCGCGATCGCCGCGCTGCTGCTTGCGGCAGACTTCATGCATTTCACGCAGACGCGGATTGCGACAATCGACGTATACGGCGTGTTCTTCATCATGTTGATGTTCTATTTCATGCATCGATACGTCACGATGAACTTCTACCGATCGTCTCTCTTGTCGACGTTCGTGCCGCTGGGGCTGGCCGGACTTGCGTTCGGTCTCGGCGTCGCCTCCAAGTGGATCGTCTTGTACGGCGGAGCGGGTCTTGCCATCATGCTGGCGTTGTCGCTGATCGATCGCTACAAGGAATACGCGGCGGCTAAGAGACGACTAAAGCGCGGCGACGGGCTGGACGGATACAACCGGGCCGAGCTGGAACGGGCGTCCCGCTTGTTCCCGCGCAACACGATCATTACGTTAGCGGCCTGTCTTCTGTTCTATATCGGAATTCCGGCAGGCATTTACGCTCTTTCGTACATTCCGATTCTAAACGTCATGTCTGGCGGCTATACGCTGAAGGCGCTAGTCGATTACACGACGCATATGTACAACTATCACAGCCAGCTCGTCTCGTCCCATCCCTTCTCTTCTTCCTGGTGGGAGTGGCCGTTCATGAAGCGTCCCGTCTGGTATTATTCCGGCAGCGAGCTGCCTGAAGGGATGAAGTCCACGATCGTGGCGATGGGCAATCCGCTTATCTGGTGGATCGGTTTGTTTACGATGATGGCGACGGCTTATATCAGCATCAAGCGCAAGGACAGGTCCGCTTACATGATCTGGATTGCCTTCCTGGCCCAATATGTGCCGTGGATGCTCGTGCCGCGGGAGACGTTCCTTTACCACTATTTTGCAATGGTTCCGTTTATTATACTGGCTACGGTCTATTGTCTGAAGCATGTCGAAGAGCTTCGCCCCGGCTTCGCCAAGGCGAGAAATGCGTATGTCGCTGCGGCGATCGGATTGTTCGTCATGTTCTATCCGGCTCTCTCGGGCATGCTGGTGCCGAAGTGGTACGTCGACGTCCTGCTGCGCTGGTTCCCAAGCTGGTTATTTTAGATCGATTGAGGTTATTGAAGCGAGGAGAAATGGCAAATGTCCGTTAAAGTCAAATATAGCGTAATCGTGCCGATGTACAACGAAGAAGAGGTCATCGACCATACTTACGGCCGGCTGAAGGAAGTGATGGACGCTTCGGGCGACCCGTACGAGCTCATCTTCGTAAACGATGGCAGCCGCGACCGGACGGTGGAGAAAACGGCGCTGATCGCCAGCGCCGATCCCAATGTGCGTCTAATCGACTTCTCCCGCAACTTCGGGCATCAGATCGCGATCTCTGCCGGCATGGATTATGCTCAGGGCGATGCGATCGTCGTTATCGATGCGGATCTGCAAGATCCGCCCGAAATTATTTTGCAGATGATTGCAAAGTGGAAGGAAGGGTATGAGGTCGTCTACGGGCGCAGACTAAAGCGCAAAGGCGAGACGCTTTTTAAAAAGCTGACGGCCTTGGCCTTCTACCGGCTGCTGCGGAGTATGACGAACGTTGAAATCCCTCTCGATACGGGCGACTTCCGCCTGATCGACCGCAAAGTGTGCGATGTGCTGCGCGGGCTGAAGGAAAAAAACAGATTCGTGCGCGGCCTGATCAGCTGGATCGGATTCCGGCAGACCAGCGTTGAATATATTCGCGAGGAAAGATTCGCGGGCGAAACCAAATATCCGCTCAAAAAGATGATCGGCTTCGCGCTGGACGCCATTACCTCGTTCTCCCATAAACCGCTTAAGATCGCGACCTATCTCGGCTTCTTCTTGTCGCTCGGAAGCTTTATCTATCTGATCGTCATCCTCTATCAGCGGCTGTTCACGTCGACGACGATTGAGGGCTGGACGACGACCGTAGGTCTTAGTTTGCTGTTCAACGGCATTATTCTCCTCCTTCTTGGCGTTATAGGGGAATATATTGGTCGTATCTACGACGAATCCAAGGATCGGCCGTTGTACATCGTGCGCGAAACGTTGGGATACAAGGAGCATGAACATGCGGTTGAGGAGGGGCCAAAGGCCTCGGACGAGCGGAAAGCGGCGAATCGGGATGGCCGGTAAAGGCAATAAGGGATGGCTGCCGCAGCTAGTAATGTTCGGCTTGATCGGCGTTCTGAACACACTTGTCGACTTCGGCATGTTCGCCTTATTAACATGGTTGTCTCTCCATTATGCGGTTGCACAGACGCTGGCCTACTTGGCTGGCATGGCGAACAGTTACCTGCTTAACAACGCCATAACCTTCCGCTCTCAGCGGCGGGAGCCGTCCGGCAGAACGGGAGCGGCCTTGCGCCGGCAGCTTCGATTTCTCGTCTGGAACGGAGTTATGCTTCTTCTGTCGATCGGAATGTTAAGCGGAGCGGTGCAGCTTCTTGGATGGTCGGCTTGGTTGGGCAAGATTGTTGTTACGATATTGATTTTGGGACTGAATTTTTATGGAAGCAAACGCTGGGTATTCGCGGGTGATCGCAGCAAGAAAGCCGTAGAGCTTGGATAGAGTGGAGGTTGATCATGAGACGTTGGATCGCATATAGTCTTGTCTTAATCGGTATTGTCATTCTTGCATACCCCAAGGCAAGCGAATGGTACAACGACAAGCAGCAGGAGAAATTAATGGCGCAGTGGGAGATCGGCGAGACCAACGAGGAAGCTGGTCAAACGGCGCTGGAGCAATATGGCGGATTGACGACCTTATTCGAGGAGCTGGATGCGGAGGAAACCAGAACTCCCGTCCCAACGGATACGGCCGCCGAGAGTGGGCCGTCACCGACGGCGTTACCTGCCGAAAGCAAGGTAGAGCCAATCGCGACAATCCGGATACCGAGCATCAAGCTTAAGCTGCCGGTGCTGGAAGGCGCGACGCAGAAGAACATGAAGTCGGCAGCCGCCCATTTAAAGGAGACGGCGCCCATCGGGGAGATCGGCAATGCTGCTATCGCCGCGCATCGAATGCGGGCGAAGGGCAAGCTGTTCAACCGGCTGAACGAGGTAAAGGCCGGCGACGAGATTATCATCGAGACCAAAACCGGCAAGTTCACCTACATCGTGTACGATACGTCTATCGTACTGCCAACGGACGTGTCCGTCCTGAATTACAATGATAAGGACAAGCGCTTGACGCTTATTACCTGCGACCCCGTCGTCGACCCTACGCATCGGCTCATCGTACATGCCGCGATCAAGGAGTGACCTCGTTCTATTGCGCCTATTTTGTGCATAGACAGCACCAATGCCCTGCCCCCTTCATATGATAAGTTGACTGTATCCCTTGACCTTGTTATACCATAAAAACCCGAGCAAGGAGGGGTGACACACATTGAAGGGAAGCGACCACAAGAGCAAGTTTTTACTGACGCATCGTGAACGAGAGGTATTCGAGCTGCTGGTACAGGACAAAACGACGCGGGATATAGCGCAACAACTTTTTATCAGCGAGAAGACCGTTCGCAATCATATTTCCAATGTCATGCAGAAGTTGAACGTCAAAGGTCGTTCGCAAGCGGTTGTCGAGCTGATTAAGCTTGGGGAGTTACAAATCTAACATAACCCAGACTTCCATTCCGGTTTGCCGTGGCGAGAGCCCTTCAGGCTTAGAATGGCATGAATGACTAAGGCGGCATAGCGATGTGTCGTCTTTTTCTTTTGCTCGGGAAGGGAAGGCGGGCATGTCCTCGAACCCCGAGTTCCCCATGACCAGAATACGTGTGCTTGGATCTCATATGCGAGATCAAGAGAGCGAACTTGTCAGCTTCCCCCTCAAATCCTCGAGCTCCTTAACGAAAGCGTCCCTGATGGAAGCGGGATGGATGTCGCGCAGACAAGCGCCGAATTGATGGAGGTACTGCAGCAAATATGGCGTTTCAGCGGGTTCGATCCAGCCCGATAGCACGAAGTCACCGTTTGTCTTGGTTAACGACATGCGGGGATCGTGGTTCCTTTCGAAAATGGCTTTGCCTTCGCCCGTCAGCTCGATTCGGTAGTCAATCGCGGACTGGCTTCTGGTCGCCAAGTCAAGGCGGTTACTCAAATCGATATCCTGCAGCCAGGGCAGAGGTTCTTCTGTAAGAGTCTCGGCCTGCAAGATTCTGTCGCAACGAAAAATCCGGTATTCCCCTTTGTCCAAATCGAAGGATGGGCAATACCAGTTCCCGCGATCCGCGAGCAGGCCGATCGGCTGGATTCGACGCTCCGTTACCGCTTTCGGAGATTGATACCTGATTCGCAGGACGGACGGATACATAATCGCTTGGAACAGTTTCTCGAGCTGCGGACATTCATTTGTTATTTTGGTCGTTCCGAATGACACGCGGGAGCCGATTTGCTCCAGCATGTTTTTTATTTTGGGCGACACGGATTGAAGAAATTTATGCTGAATGGCATCGTATTCCGCTTTGAACGGCAATGAACCCAGCAGCTCCATGCCTTTCATGGAGAAAAACAAAGCATAGGTTTCCTGCGGCGTAAACGTGACCGGAGGAATGCTGTAAGAGTCCAAAATTCTGTACCCGCCATATCGCCCCGGCTCGGAATATAAAGGGACCCCGATATCTTCAAGCGATTGAATGTATCGGAGAGCGGTGCTTTTGGAGAGAGCAAACTCCGTCATTAACTCTCGAAGCGTGAACCGGTCCTGATGGTACACATAGTTCATGATCCTATAAAGAACTTCGTATTTTTTCATATTCCCTCACCAATGGTATCAGAATTTGAAACCTATGAGTATTATACTGTTCCTTGTACAGACTGAACAGGATGAACATATAAAAGGAGGACGAATGGATGAATTACGAAGTAGTGACCTTTTTGTCGATGAACGGAGCGGGGGGAGAAGCCATTGATTTTTATACCCGTCATCTTGGAGCAAAAGCGGTGTATATAGTGACTTACGAGGATATGAAGAAGCTGGATCCGGCAATGGTCGTGGAGGAAGGGAAGGAGCACTGGATCTCGCATTCCGTTCTGGAGGTTGGCGTCCACAAAATCATGCTGGCGGAAGAAACGATGGTTCCTGACGAAAGATACCTGGCAGGCAACCATATGTCGCTGTGCATTCAGTCGGCGGACAAGGGGCGGATCGAAAGCATGTACGAATCACTCACTCAGGATGCAAGAACGGAAGTCATTACCCCTCTCGGTCCGGTTGTGTTCAGCGAGGCGTATGGCATTGTGCGGGATCCCTTCGGCATTCTGATCCAATTGACTTACGACAAGAGGCTGGCTGAGGGTGACAATCATTGAAGGGAAGCGACCGCCGGAGCAACTATTGACTGATGTATTGTGATGTAGTTTGAAAACACACCTAGGGAATGGTTGATTTTGTTGGGTTTATAGCAGTTTTGTAAATGGATGAAGTAGAAGATCCCCCTAATATGCTTATTAAGGCACTATGACCGAGTAAATCAAAAATAGACTAAGCGATAGCTGTCCTTTTATGGGAGGCATCGCTCGGTCTATTTTTCAAATTCGACATTCAAGGTTTCAAAATTCACCTTGCATTTGGATCTCATCATAAAATCAATGCCAACAATTCCATCAAATCCATAGGGTTCTTGAATCGAGCCAAGCTGAATCGAGAAATTATCTAAAATGACCTGTTCAATGCGAAGTTCGGAAATCTGTTGTTCATAGCATACCTCACTCGTTCCCCCTACCCCGTACATTCGTTTGGCTCGTCCATTGATAAAATCAATGTAGATGCCTATTGCCCCTAATGCATCGGTATCAAACACTGTTGCCGCACAGCCCGTGTCAAATAGTACATTGTTCAGAACAATGGATTGGTCGTTTCGAGTCAAAGTCAAGGAAATGATAGGCAAACCGTTCTGAATTCTTATCTTCATAGCTGCTGCCGAACTCCTGAGAAAAACTCCTCTACAACTTCCACATCGCTTCTGCTCGTATGAAATACATACAACTCACGAGACGGATGTAGCTTGTGCAATTCTTTATAGCCGCTCCACGCTTCTTGCGGATTATCGTAATCCTGAATGACTGCCATTTCCTCTAATTGACGTATACGATTGCTGGAGCTTGCCTTAATTGCCTCAATCAGCACAAAACGACCCGGATGCAATTCTGTAATCTCTTCCCATTTCATCGGCGTCACCTCGCTTTGAATTTTAGTCATCTTAATTATAGCATATCTACTCCAAATCTACTCCAAATGGTAGGAAGGAGGTGCGTTACAAAAAACTAGCTTCGAATGGAGGGAGAGATTATGCCATGCATGTCCTCGACTTGTGGAGAGAATGGGTTAACGGACGCCAGCGACGCTAGGCGTTCCTTCCCCACGTTTCGATCATGTTAAGGTTCCTACCGTTTCATCTCGCGATGAACATAAGATGGAGGGTAACTCATGATACGTTTGAACATTCGATTGAAATAAGCCTGATCGCTGTAACCAAGATATTCGGCCACTTCTCCGATCGTCATCCTGGAGTCGAGGATCAAGTCTCGCGCGGCGTAGATACGAACTTGATGCATGTAGGAAATGGGCGTCATCCCCGTCACGACTTTAAACGTTTGCGTGATATAGTTAGGCGCACGGTTGATGTGATTAGACAAATCCTCGATACGAATGGGCTCTCTGTAATGCTTCCGTATATAATCCTGGACCTCCTGCATAAGCCGCAGCTTGACGGAAGCAATTTTTTCCTCCGCTAATTCCCGCGAGTAATAACCGAGCAGTTCGATCGCGATGCCGGTGCTGATCAGTTCGCCATGAGGGAGTCGCCGGAACCAGTGATGCTCCAGCGCTGCGAACCTTGTTTTCATCAAATCGAGGTTTCGCGTTCTCACTTTGCGATATGTGCGGGCACTGTCAAACGGGAACTGTCCCGGATTATACGGTTTGTAGTGAAAAGAATACTTCTGATGAGGTCCTTCGGGAGCATTGACGCCAGATCGCAGCACGCCTTGCGGGATAAACAACATATCCCCTTTGTTCAATTCGACTGTCTCCCCGTTCAAACTATAGATAGCCCGTCCATGGACAATTAGAATAAGAATGTCTGTCAAGGTTGGATTCTCTTCGATGTGCCAATCCGGGTTCATATCGTCCAGACAAACGGCTAAAAGCTCAATCAACTTCAGTCGCCTCCCTTATCGGGTTGATTTTTAAAAATAGGATTGCTAATTAAAGTATACATTAGAATCGTACAAATAATAATTGAATTAGCAATCGTAATACGATCACATTCGATCTAAAATTAAGATGCGATCAACGATAAGGAGGAGGATTGGATGGCTGTCTATCCAGTTGCGAGGACAGAAGAGATTCCGATGGGGACTTTCAAAATTGTACAAATCGAGGGACGCTCTATCGGTGTATATAATGTTAAAGGCGAATATTATGCCATAAACAATTATTGTCCTCACCAAGGGGCCGAGCTGTGCAAAGGTCCGGTATGCGGCACGACGCTCGAATCGCAAGTGTATGAGTTTATCTATGGACGGGATCGGGAAATTTTGCGCTGCCCCTGGCACGGCTGGGAATTCGATATTAAGACCGGCAAATCGCTATTTAGCGATAAAGTGAGGGCGCGAAGCTATCCCGTTATGGTGGAGGATGGACAGATCAGCATTGTAATCGGCCAACCGAAGCAGAAGGAGGGGGAGGAAGGATGCTAAAAGACAAGCAGGAGACGATGCCGGTAATCGATTGCGACGTACACAACCAGTTTCGGGGCGGGGGAGATTTGCTCCCTTATCTGGACGAGCCTTGGCGCAGCCAGGCTGCCCGCTTCGGCGTGCCAAGCGCCGGTGCGCCTTATGCATCTCCGGTCGGGAACAAAAGGAAGGATGCCGATCCGCCGAGCGGATTGCCGGTCGGCTCGGATCCCGCTTTTATGCTGGAGCATTATGTCAATCCATTCAACGTTGAATATGCGCTGCTCTGCTCGGATTCGATTATCGGCATCTCCGGATTCGCCGATCCCGATTACGCCGCCGCTATCTGCCGCGCTTATAACGACTATGTAATTGCCGAATGGTTCCCGGTTAGTTCAAAGTTTAAGGGATACATGTGTGTCGCTATGCAGGACCCTGCCCAGGCCGTTCGCGAGATTGACCGAATCGCGCCCCATCCGGACATCGTTGCCGTCAGTGTGATTGGCGGTTCCCGCATGCCATACGGCGATCGATATTTCCATCCGATCTACGAAGCCTGTCAGCGCCATAAGCTGCCGCTCCTCATACACCCCGGCGCCGAAGGCGGCGGTATCTTTAATCCGCCGACGGCCGTCGGCTACGTCTCGAACTACTTGCAATGGCATACCTGTTTGCCGCAAACGTACATGGCTCATCTGGTCAGCCTCGTTTGCGAAGGCGTGTTCGAGAAATATCCGGAATTCAAGGTCGTATTGTGCGAAGGCGGCGTCACCTGGCTGCCTCCGCTATTGTGGAGGCTGGATAAAAATTTCAAGGCGCTGCGCTCGTCCGCGCCATGGTTGAAGCGAATGCCAAGCGAATATGTGAGGGATCATTGCTTTTTGACGACCCAGCCGATCGAAGAGCCGAACAACCTGAAGCATCTGGATATGATGTTCGAGATGTTCGACGCAGAGGACATGCTGTTGTTTTCCAGTGATTACCCGCATTGGGATTTCGACGATCCAACACAAATACTGCGCCGTCTGCCGGAGGAGAAGAAACGCAAAATATTTAGCGAGAATGCAAGGAAACTTTTTCGATTATAGAGCAGAAGGACGGTGAAAGCCGTCTATCTTTGCCAAACGCCATTATGATGGAGGGACATCTTAAAGTGACGACGTTGCAGCAAGAATATGATATTACTGACATATTGATTATTGGGGGCGGGCCGGCCGGCATGTTTGCCGCATTTTACGGAGGAATGCGGCAAGCTTCCGTTAAGCTTATCGAAAGTATGCCGCAGCTCGGCGGGCAGCTTGCTTCGCTTTATCCCGAAAAATATATTTATGACGTTGCAGGTTTTCCGAAGATTACGGCTCAGGAGTTGGTAAACAATCTCTCCAGGCAGATGGATTTGTTTCATACGGAAATCCGTCTTAAAGAGAAGGTCCAGTTGGTACAAAAGCTTGACGAAAGGCACTTCGTTGTCAGAACCGACAAGGGCGAGCATCATGCAAAAACGGTTATTATTACCGCCGGCGTAGGCGCCTTCGAGCCTCGAAGGCTGGATGTAGAGCGCGCCGATACGTTCGAGGATAGCAATTTGCACTATTTTATTGACGACCTTAGCCGTTTCCAGGGGAAAAAGGTGCTCATCTCCGGTGGCGGAGATTCCGCGGTAGACTGGGCGCTCATGCTGGAACCGATTGCCGAGCAAGTACATCTGGTGCATCGACGCGATCATTTTCGAGCACATGAGCACAGTGTTGAGAAGTTGCATGCATCCAAGGTAAACATTATTACGCCATCCGAAATAACCGGGCTCCACGGCGATGACCGAATCGACAGAGTGACCTTGACCCACGTCAAAACGAATGCCACGCAAGAGATCGAAGTCGATGAGCTTATTGTAAATTTCGGCTTCGTATCATCGCTTGGTCCCATATCCGAATGGGGATTGGTAATTGAAAACAATTCCATCGCGGTCAATTCCCGCATGGAGACGAGTGTGACGGGCATATTTGCTGCCGGAGACATTACAACTTATCCGGGTAAAGTGAAGCTGATTGCCGTTGGATTTGGCGAAGCGCCTACGGCTGTTAACAATGCCAAGGTCTATATGGATCCCAATGCGCGGTTGGCTCCGGGACACAGCAGCAACATGAAGCTCTGAGCAGAAGTTCCGTAAACTTTCCCTGCCGAATTGAGAAGCTATACCGTTTTTCTTATGTTAAAATAAGCTCGATTCGCACAAAACGACGGAACGGGCGGGATTATGCAAATGAAATTGGAGCGACTCATCTCCATCATCTATAAGCTGCTTAATCACGATGTGATATCGGCTGCCGCGCTTGCGGATGAGTATGGGGTGTCCCAGCGCACGATCTATCGGGATATCGACGCCATCTGCGCAGCCGGTTTCCCTGTCGTATCGTATCAAGGCCAAAACGGCGGTTACGGAATCATGGACGGTTATAAAATGGACAGGAGCCTGCTAGGCTCTTACGATGTTTCTTCCTTGATTACGGTGTTGGCCAGCCTCTCCTCCGTATTTGAGGATGAGCGCGCGCAAGGGACGATCGAGCGACTGAAAACCATCGACAGGGGGCGCGAGACGGTTAGTCTTGAGGTTGATCTGGAGACGAAACGCACGGAGCCCGAGCTGCTCCCCCTGCTTCGCAAGGCCATCTCCGAACGCAAGGTCGTCGCTTTTGACTACATTAATTGGAATAACGAGCGGACGAACAGAGAGTTGGAGCCGCTAAGACTCCACTTCAAATACGGCAATTGGTATATCCAGGGGTATTGTCGAAGCAGACAAGAGGAGAGGGAGTTTCGTCTGTCTCGCATGTTGAATCCGGCCATCACGGAGACTGTTTATTCGTTGCGTGACGCATTGCAGAATGAAGAAACGAAGGCGCAGCGTTCGCCCATGGTTGGGGTGGCTGATGTCGTCCTGAAAGTCGGCCCCGAAACTTTGGCGGAAGCCATGGATCACTTTAACTTTGCCGACAGGGAATTTCTCGATGACGGAAGCATGATGTTGAGAATTCCCGTTTATCGCCCTTTGGAAGCGCGATGGCTGTGGTCGATTCTGCTTGGCTTCGGCGGCGGAGCCGAAGTGCTGGAGCCGCGAGAGCTTCGAGCCATCCTGAAGGACCAGCTTCGCAAGGCCATAAAACTTTATGAAGAAGTATGACAGACTGCTGTCATACTTCTTTTTTTATAATGACGACAGGATCAACGGCAAAGCCAACACAAATACAAGGGAGACTGAAAAACAATGAGCATTCATCCAATCGAAATGTTCAACTACCACACATGGGCTACCGCAACGATTCTGGGACGGCTAAAGGAGCTTCCGTCCTCCGTGCTGCATCAGGAAGTAAACAGTTCTTTTCCTACGATAGCCCACGCTCTCAGCCATATGTATGCGATTGATGCCGTTTGGTACAAAGTGTTAACGGGAACTAATATGCGGGAAGCCATGGGCTCTTATGCCGCACTGAATGATGAATTGCTGGATTCCGTTGAAGCGTATACGGACAGATTCGCCAAGCTGGGCGATCAATTTAAGGCATGGATGAAGAGCCAGTCCGATCTGGAGCAGTCGATTATGCTGGATAACCCGTTCGCGACGGTCCGAGAAACAAAGCTGTCGGAAATTTTACTGCAAGCCGCCAACCATGGCACCTACCACAGAGGCAATATTACCACGATGATCCGGCAATTGGGATTTGCTTCGACGATGAATGATTATTCGTTATACTGGTACGTGAAGGAGGCGTCAAAGTAAATATGGATATTGAAAATCTGCTGGTAGCGACTACCAGGGAAGAGCTGAGGAGATGGCTTCAAAAAAATAGCAAGCTTGAGAAGTGCTGCTGGATCGTCGTAGGCATGAAGCCTGAGCCAGGCAAGTTGTTCTACCTGGACGCGGTCGAAGAAGCGATGTGTTTTGGCTGGATTGACGGCACCAAGAAAACAATATCCGATACGCAGACAGCTCAAAGATTATCCCCCCGAAGCAAAAAAAGCTCATGGACCGAATTGAATAAAGAACGTGTCCGCCGACTCGAAAGATTGGGGCTCATGACGGAAGAAGGACGAAAGGCGCTTCCCGATATGAACCCCGAATCGTTCCGGATCGACGACGGGATCATGCAAAAGCTGAAAGAAGATTCGCAAACTTATGAGCATTTCCTCGCTTTCCCTGCGCTTTACCAAAGAGTGAGGATCGATACGATCCAAAGCACGCGAAGCCAGCCGGAGGTGTACGAGAGCCGCTTGTCGAAGTTTCTGGACAACACGAAACTTAATAAAATGTATGGCTTATGGCACGATAATGGCCGACTGTTGGAGCAATAGACGAAATTGCAAACGTGAATAGAAGACGGCATCCCAAGGGTGCTGTCTTTTTTGTTTAAACCCAAACCCCGAATAAGTGTCACACATCCACGATTTCTATCAATTTTCCATTTAAAGTCCACGCTGAAGTATAACATTTCGTGAACCCGTTATATCGTTGCAAACGGCCGATCCGTCTACAATTAGATCAAACGACAACAACGGGAGGATAAGCATGCCGCAAGCAGCGACCGAACAGCCCTACAACAGGCCGGATCGGCGTCACGACCGCAAACCCTTTCTGTCCAGGCTGATGAAACAGCTGGATGTGCAACTGATGGTGTGGCCGTCGATCATTATTATTTTCGTCTTTGCCTACATCCCCATGTACGGAGTTCTTACCGC
The DNA here is from genome assembly GCF_002165585.1 of Paenibacillus sp. MY03. Classification (NCBI taxonomy): domain Bacteria; kingdom Bacillati; phylum Bacillota; class Bacilli; order Caryophanales; family Paenibacillaceae; genus Paenibacillus; species Paenibacillus sp. MY03. The sequence goes on from NZ_MXQD01000050.1 coordinate 60,796, forward strand.
GTTTATGGACTACAACTTGTTTACGGGAGCCCGGATTTTCGATAATCCGTGGGTAGGGTTTAAACATTTTGCGGCGTTCTTCGACGCGCCCGACTTTGGTACGATTTTGCGAAATACGATCGTGATCAGCTTGCTGAAATTCGTGATCGGATTCCCTGCGCCGATCCTTCTCGCGCTAATGTTGAACGAAGTGAGACATATGTTGTTCAAGCGATTCGTGCAAACGATTACGTACTTGCCGCATTTCATGTCCTGGGTCATTGTCGGGGGCGTTGTCATGTCGCTGCTGTCGACCGAGAACGGCAGTATCAATATTTTGCTGCAGAAGACAGGAGCCATCGACGAGTCGATCAACTTTTTATCCATCCAGGATTACTTCTGGACGATTCTCGTCTCGACGAACGTGTGGAAGGAAATCGGATTCAGTTCGATCGTTTACCTGGCAGCCATCGCGGGTGTCGATCAACATATGTACGAAGCGGCCGATATCGACGGGGCCAGCAAGTTCAAACAAATTTACCTGATCACCGTGCCAAGCATTATGCCGGTCATTATCATCTTCATGATTCTGGCGGCTGGCAATCTGCTCAACGCGGGTTTCGAAGACATCCTCATTTTGGCTCAAAATCCGCTGCTCAGGCCGGTGTCGGATGTCATTGACACTTACGTGTACAGGGTCGGCTTGCAAAATCAAAAATACTCTTACGCAGTTGCGGTTGGCTTATTTAAAGCTGTCATCAGTATCGGGCTGCTTACGCTCGCCAATTATTTGGCAAGACGGTCCGGCAATAGCTTGTGGTAGAAAGCGACTGATTTATCATGGGCGCCTTCCTAGCCGAAGGTTTCTCAATATCTTGCAAGCTGGAGGTCGTTAACATTGCGTTTGAAACGATTGGGAGCCGCTGATCGGGCCATGGTCATCTGCATATATGTCTTCTTGGTTCTGTTGTCCTTCTCCGCGCTATATCCGTTCTGGAACACGCTTGTCGTTTCGTTAAACGAAGGGATGGACACGGCGAAGGGGGGAGTGACGTTTTGGCCGCGCGTCTTAACCTGGACGAACTACGATATCGTGTTCGGCGACAAAAACTTGCTAAACGCCTTCTGGATCTCCATCAGCCGAACCGTCGTCGGTACGGTAAGCGCGACGCTGGTAACGGCTCTGCTCGCTTACGGGATGACCAAGTCTTACCTGATGGGCCGCAAGTTTTATACTTTTTTCTTTGTGTTTACCATGTATTTCGGCGGCGGTCTAATCCCGACGTTCTTGCTGATCAAGTCGCTAGGGCTGATGAACAACTTCCTTGTCTTTATTATTCCCGCGCTGGTCAGCGTATGGAACATGATCGTGTTCCGAACGTTCTTTAAAGGTTTGCCGGCGGGGCTTGAGGAATCCGCGCAGATCGACGGCTGCAGCAATTGGGGCATCTTTGCCAAAATTATTTTGCCTCTCTCCGGTCCGGTCATTGCTACGCTTGGATTATTTACGGCGGTAGCCCATTGGAACGACTGGTTCCTGCCGACGATCTATATCTTCGATCAACAGCTGATGCCGGTGCAATCGCTGCTGCGCCGTTTGCTGAACGCGAATCTGATTTCGGAGCAGATGGGGATCGATTCCAATACGGTCGAACGAATGTCGAAGAAAAGCATTACTTCGAAGTCGCTCGTCAGCGCGACGATCATGGTCGTGACGCTGCCGATCATCGCGGTGTATCCGTTTGTGCAGAAGTATTTCGTCAAAGGCGTTATGGTTGGTTCCATGAAAGAATAGCAAGTTGGCTTCGGTTTAAGGCGGTTAACGCTTTGGACATATAAATTACGGGATGAGAGGGGCATAAATACCGCATGAAAAAGTTGAACAAGCCGAACGTATGGATTCTTGCGACGGTTGTTGCATTGACGACGGCGCTTGCAGGCTGTTCCGGCAACAGCAACGGGGAGGGCGGCAGCACCAAGCCGTCGCCGACGAACACGGCGAAAGCAGGGGAGAAAGACAACGCCGGCGAAAGCGAGGACGCGCCTTGGGTATTCGGCTCCGAGCAGCTGGAGTTCACCGCGTACACGCATTACGGCTGGCAGGATTTCCCCGAGAAGATGGAAGATGTGCCGCTCTGGAAGTATTTGAAGGAGAACAAGCAGCTTAACATCAAGTCGATTCAAGCAAAGGGCAATCATGCGCAGCTCATGAGCACGATGATGGCTAGCGGCGATCTGCCGGAGCTTATCTACGGCGACCGTTACAATCCGGATATCGAAAGGTTGATCGACAACGGCAAAATCGTGGCGCTTGACCCGTATCTCGACAAATATCCGAATCTCAAAAAGTGGCTTGATCCGCAATTGATGGATCTGCTCCGGTCCAAGGACGGCAAGCTGTATAAGTTCCCGAATTGGTATACAAACAAATCGACGAACACGGCGGGTTATGTCGTGAACAAAAAAATCTACAACGAGTTGGACCAGCCGCCGCTGCAAACGATGGACGATCTGTACGCCTACCTCGGCAAAGTTAAGGAAAAGTATGGCGACGAAGTGGTGCCGTTCGAGCCGGACCGCACGGTCGACGGCCAAGGCATCGGCGTTCTGTACACCGGTTTTGCCGAAGGCAACAACTACAAGTCGCTCAGTAGCGACGTGCAAGGCGTGATCAAGGACAACAAGCTGACATCGCTGTTTATGGATCCGTCGTTCCGCGAGTCGCAGAAGTTCGTCTCCAAGCTGTATCGCGAGAAGCTGATCTCGCAGGACATGTTCACGCAAGACCGCGGCAAGGTGCTGGAGAAGCTGATGACGGGGCGCGTGGCGGTTTATGCGGGTTCGGGTCCGACGACTTATGCATCGCAAGCGCATAACGAGTTAATCAAAACCGATCCGGAAGCGGGTTACTTTATGATCAAGCCGATTCATAAGGCTGGTCTGAACCAATCGAACATTCATCCGGGCGGCTACGACCGTCTCGGCTGGAACATTACGACGATTACGACGAAGGCCAAGGATCCGGAAAAAATCTTTGCTTTCCTCGATTGGCTCACGGGTCCGGAAGGCATGACGATCCAATTCTTCGGTCCGGAGGGCGGCAACTGGAAAGGTTTCGACGAGAACGAACAGCCGATCTTTACGGATCAGTACGACCCTGCCCAAGTGACGGAAATCCAAGCGCTTAACGACCGCGTTATGATCGTTGGCAACACGTCTTATATCGATCCGGCAAAAATGAAGTACGAAAACGCCAAGCCGCCGGAAGAGCAGAACTGGTCGGCTCGTTACCAAAGCACCATTACGTGGCCGTCCGCTAACGATATTACGGCGCTCAACAACAAGCTGAATCCGGAGCCGGATTCCGAGCTGGGCGACATCAGGCAAAAGATACTCGATCTCATTACGCAAGTGCTTGCGGAATCCGCTACGGCAAGCAGCGACGAGAAGGTCGATCAAATTCTCGATAAAGCCCAAGCGGACGCGGAGTCGTACGGTTACAACAAGCTGCTGGAGTGGCGCACGGAGCAATGGCTTGCGAACAAGAAGACGCTAGGCATGGAATAATGATTCGTTTATAGCAAGACGAGAGCGTCCCAAAGGAGAAGGAAGAATCCTTTGGGATAACTCCCGTTTTTTGTGTTTAAGAGGTTGTTCAAAAAGTCCGCTTTTATGCTGAAAACCGAACTTTTTGAACTCGCATTTTAATTTGCAAAAAACTATTCTGTTTTAGATATTTTTGGTATTATTATGGCATTCTTCGAAGACGTGTTCATGTGTGAATGAATTGGAAGGACGGGGGTGCTCTGCATTGAAAGGGATGGGAAGAGCGGTCTGGAAACCGCTGAGTATTGGACTACTGCTGATCTCGTTAATCGCATGCAGCGAGGCGGAGAGAGGGCAGCCCGAGCCGTCGGATGAGGCGCCCGAAACTGCTGCAACCGAAACTCCGCGAACGGAAGACGGCCTATACGCCCTAGGGAGGGAGCCGCTCTACATGACCTTTTACGCACATTATGGTTATTATACGATGCCCAAGTGGGGAGCTGATCCTTCTTCGGCTTGGATTCGCGACAAGTTGAACGTCCATGTGAAGGGGGTCAGCGCGGAAGGCGACGGCAAGCTGATGCTGCAGAAGATGGTCGCCGGACAGCAACTGCCGGATGTGGTATGGGGGGAGAGGGACGCCGATCTGGAAAGATTGCGGGAAGCGGGGCTGCTCGTGCCGCTGGACGAGTATATTGCCGAATACCCGAACTTAAGGCAATGGGCGGGAGAGAAGATCATCAATTTGCTTCGATCGCCGGATGGCCATATCTATTATTTTCCAAACTATTATTCCAATAAGCCGTACGGCAATGCCGGTTTTGTCGTCAACAAACGAATTTATCGAGAGCTTGGTTCTCCCAAACTTGAAACAACCGACGACCTGTACCGGTACTTGCTCCGGGTTAAAACGATGTTTCCGGATGCGGTGCCGTTCGAGACGGGGCTTGCGAAAGAAGGGCAAGGCATCGACCAGTTGTTCTCCTCGTTCAAGGAAGACAACTTCAGCTTTACGCGCTACTTCGCGGTGGCAAACGGCGAACGGATGACATCGATCTACGAGGATGCCGGCTTCCGCGAATCGGCATTGTTCGTCGCCAAGCTGATGAGGGAAGGCCTGATGACGCAGGATGCGCTGGTGCAGACGGAATATCAGGTGAGCGAGAAGCTGATGGCGGGGAAGGCGGCCGTGTACGCCAGCGCCGATCCGATGCGGATGATAATGACCGCGGACGCGGAACTGTCGAAGGCCGATCCCGAGGACGGATATTTTTTTATCGAGCCGATCTATAAGGAAGGTCTTGATCCTGCCCGAATCTATCCAGGCACCTATAATGTGCTCGGGTGGAACGCGGCGGCGATCACGACGAGCTCGAACAATCCGGAGGCGATCTTCGCGCTGCTCGACTGGATGACGGGCCCGGAAGGCTCGGCCGTGCAGATGTGGGGGCCGCCAGGCGAGGACGGCTATTGGAACGGTTTCAAGGAGGATGGAATAACGCCTGCTTTCACGAGCAAGTACAGCTCCGATCCCCAGGGACTCGCGGAAATACAGGCATTGTCGGGCGATATGATCTGGGTCGGCAATACGGGTTATCTCGACAAGACGAAAAGCGAATACGAAGCAACGCTTCCGGATGAAGATCAGAATTGGGCTACGTACTGGCAGCAGAACATTACCTGGCGCTCGCAGGGAGACGCAACGCCGTTTATCAAGCTGATTCCGCCTTCCTCTATCGAAGAGGGGCGAATTTATCTCAAGCTCAAGGAAATTTGGCTTGCCGCCCGCGCGGCCGCCATGTTCGGCCGTACTGACGAAGAAGTGCTGGAGGTGCTCGACGATGCGCACGCGGCTTCCGTGGAAGCGGGTTTCGACTTGTATCTGGATTATATTACGAAGCGTTGGCAGGACAACTTGCGCGTATTAAATAACGACTGACGATCTGCGCGCGTGAGCGAACAACCTCTATACATTTGTTCCGGAACGGGAGGGACTGGCATGTACAACGTTTTGCTGGTAGACGATGAAGAGCTGGATCTGGAAGGCATGAAGCGGTTTATTCCATGGCCGGAGCTGGGCATGGAGGTGAAAGGCAGCGTCAACAACGCCCTTTCGGCTTGCGAGCTGCTGGAGAAGCAGCATATCGACATCCTTGTAAGCGATGTCAATATGCCTTATATGTCGGGGCTCGAGCTGGCCAAAATCGCGATTGAGCGCAAGCCGAACATTCGCATCATCTTTGTCAGCGGTTACCAGGAGTTCAGCTATGTGCAGCAGGCGCTGTCGCTAAAAGCGTACAGCTACGTGCTCAAGCCGATGGAGGACAGCGAGCTCGTCGCATCGCTCATGAAGGTGAAGCGGGATCTCGACGAAGAGAATAAACATAGGGAAGTAGAAGAAGCGTACAAGCAATTGATTCCTATCGCCCGAAACGATCTGTTGCTCAGGCTGTTCGAAGGCGAAGCGGCCAACTTGGCGGAATTCGGAGACAAGCTGCAGGTGTCTCGGGACATGGAGCAGCTAAAGTGGCCGGTCCGGGTGGCGGTTATTGAGCTTGAGAATAGAAGCTCGTCCAATTCCGGGGCCGACTTGCTGGAGACTTCCCGCCTCTTTATTCGCCAACTGCATGACTCGATCGGGATGAGAGGCTGGCGGATACCCTATTGCAGGCTCAACGCCAAGCGGATAGCGCTGTTGCTGGAAGAGGAGCGGCTAGAGGAGACGTTGGAAGGGTTGCTTCAAGAAGCGAAGTTCAGATTGGACGTTACGGTGACGACGGGGTTAGGTTCGCCCGCTAGCCGACTGGAGAGACTGTCTAACTCGTACAAACAAGCGATTGAAGCGGTAGAAGGCAAAATGTTTTTTGGAAAGGGCATTACGATCAAGTTCGAAGAAGTGCAGGCGAAGCCGGAGATGTTCGACGCCAGGGAGCTCGATGCCCGAATGGCCGCTTTGCTTCAAGCGATGAAGGATTACAACCTGGTGCTGCTTCACGACGAGTTGGAAAATTTGTTTAAATCGATAACCGGCTTTCGTTCCAAGTTCACCGTACATAATCTGAGCAGCTATATCATATGGAAGCTGGATCACTATTTGACCGCCAACCAGGAGGATCTGTTCGAGCTGCTTGGCATCGAAATCAGGAATTTGGACATTCTGATGCAATTCGATACGATCGGGGACATTCGTTCCTGGCTCATTCATCGCTTGTACGAAATTTCGGAGCGGCTGAACGAGAAAGCAAACACGAAGGAAAGCAAATTCATTCGCAGCGTGCTGCATACGATGAGGGAGAGGATGGGCGAAAACATCACGCTTAAGGATATCGCCCAGCAGTTCTCGTTTTCGCCGAGCTATCTCGGATTCCTGATCAAGGAGAAGTCGGGCCAGTCGTTTAACGAGCTGCTCGTTCAGATGAGGATGGAGCGGGCCGTCGAACTGCTCAAGCAGCCGGGGATAAAAATTTATGAAGTATCGGACAGGGTAGGCTACAGATACTTGCCTTACTTCAGCAGGCAGTTCAAGGAAAAATTCGGCATGACGCCGATGGAGTACAGGAAGAGCATCCAGTGAAGACGAATCGCGAGCGCGGACGCCGCTATCTCCCAATCGGTTACAAGCTGATGTTGTCTTATCTGGTTTTTATTATAATTCTCGTATCTCTTAACGGCTACGTCTCGCAATCCATGTACGAGAAGTCGATGAGGAAGCAGACGAGGTCGAACATTCAGGCAACGCTGATCCAGATTCGGGACAACGTGGCGTACAAGACAAGCGATATGATTCGAATATCGGGCACGCTGTACGACGATTATACGTTTGTTCAGCATCTAAAGACCGACGCGACGGGCGCAGAGAACCATTACAGGATGGAGCAGATAATTTTGCCCAAGCTGGACATCGCGACGAAGTCGATCGGCCTCCATTTGCGTCTGTCCGTCTACTTGCGCAACGAAAGCATCAACGAACGTTACGAGAAACGGGACGCGCTTGAGGACTTTAACACGCAGACGTTCGATCTGTACCACTTGCGCCGAATCGAAAACAAATCTTGGTATAAGGACATTCCGCCCGAACAGTACGGGCAGACGATACAGTGGAAGCAGATCGAGGAAGACGAGCACGACGGAAGGATCTCGATGATACGCCGCATCGTCGATATGAGCGATCTGCTGCAAATGAGAGAAGTCGGCGTTATGCGCTTTAGCGTTCGGAAGACGGAGTTGTTCGAAAGCGTCGTCGACTCGAAGCTGGGTCCGGGAAGCGAGATTACGGTCAAGGATGAGCAGGGCCGTCTGATCTATGCTTCCGCGGGCAGTCCGAGCGCTTACGGCGCCGCGGCGCCTTCCGGTCCGAGCAAATACGCGGTGACGAATCCCGGACGGAGCCAGCCGTATTTGACGATTGCCGAGGAGATGCCGAAGCAGCGCTGGACGATCGAAGCCCATGTGCCGCTAACGGTCATCGAGCAGGAGGCGGTCAGGGTTCGCGCTTTTATTTTCGCCGTGTGCGTCGTCTGTTTCGTGTTGTTCACTTTTGCGGGCGTGTTTATATCCCGTTACTTTTCCAAACGAATCATGAAATTTGTTTCGGTGTTAAATGCGTTTCGGGAAGGGGATCTCCACAAGCGGATCGCTTACAGGGGACGCGACGAATTTTCGCAGATCGCGACGGCGCTTAACGGGATGGGCGAAGATGTGGAGGCGCTGATCAACAAGGTGTACCTGACGCAGCTTCAGAAGAAGGAAGCCGAGCTCGAGATGCTTCAGACGCAGATCAATCCGCATTTTCTGTATAATACGTTATCCTCCATTAATCGGCTGGCCAAATTCGGGGAGAACGAGAAGCTGGAGAAGATGGTCGTGCAGCTTGCGAAGTTTTACCGGCTTACGCTTAATTCCGGCAAGTCATTCATACGCGTCTCGTCGGAGATCGAACAGACAGAAGCCTATCTGGATATCCAGAAGGTAAAATACGGCAGCCGTCTCGAAGTTGCATTCGACGTGGATGTCCGCATATGGCCTTACGAGACGATCAAGCTCGTGTTGCAGCCTTTCGTCGAGAATGCGCTCAAACACGCGTGGAGCGGCGACCGCATTTACATCCGAATCTCCGTCGCCCTCGAGCAAAACGATCTTGTATACCGGATCATCGACGACGGAATGGGCGTAAGGGCCGATCGGCTTGCCGTCATCGCCTCGATGGAAGCCGAAGGAGAGACGGGCATCGGCATCCGGAACATCCATCAGCGCGTGCAGCTTCAATACGGAGAGCGTTACGGCGTAACTTTTTATAGCCGGCTTGGCATCGGGACGACGGTGATGATCCGAATTCCGGCAAGGAGGCCTGGGCGATCCCAAAGCGAAGAAGAGCCGACCGGCTGAAGCTCGAACCGGGCGGCTCTTCTTGCTATTGCTCGTCGGAATCAATAGCCGTCGGTCGAATGGCCGAGCTCGGCCGCCATTTCCATGCCATCGTTCGCGGCTTTCGTGCCGACATGTCCGTTGCCCGCGCTGCCGGCCGCCGCCAGACCTTCAGCCACGCGCCGTCCGTAGTCGGCGTCCGCTGCCGTAAAGTGGCTGATCATCGTCTCGCGGATGTGATCGGCGCACGTTCCGAGCGCGCCGACGAGATTCGCAATGAGATCGTCGCGCTCCCACTGCTCGAGCTTGCGGTAGGTGTCGCCCGCCTGCGCGAAGTTGTTCTCCCGGTCGATCTTCTGCCGCGTCAGCTTGGCATTGTACAACGGCTCGTGCGGTTCCCCCGGCCGGTCGACTTCGGTCAGTCCGCCTAGCGAAGACGGCTCGTAGTTAATATGCGGGTTCTGTCCGGGCGCTACGTCGACGTAAAACGCCATCTGCCCGTCGCGCTGATTGGTCGCCACGCGTTTTTTCGGCGCATTGATAGGGAGCTGCAAATAGTTGCTGCCTACCCGGTAGCGCTGCGTATCGGAATACGAGAAGGTACGGCCCTGCAGCATCTTGTCGTCGGAGAAGTCGAGCCCGTCTACGAGCACGCCCGTGCCGAACGCCGCTTGCTCCACCTCGGCGAAATAGTTGGCCGGATTGCGGTTAAGCACCATCTTGCCGACGGGGAGCATAGGGAATTGCTCCGGCGGCCACAGCTTTGTATCGTCAAGCGGGTCGAAATCAAGCTCGGGATGTTCGTCGTCGCTCATCCACTGCACTTGCAGCTCCCACTCCGGGTAATCGCCTTTTTCGATCGCCTCGTACAAATCTTGCGTGGCATGATTGAAATTCTTCGCTTGAATCTTCTCCGCTTCATCCTGGGTCAGGTTGCGAATGCCCTGCTTCAGCGGCTCCCAATGATATTTGACAAGCACGCCCTTGCCTTCGGCATTGACCCATTTGTACGTGTTGACGCCGGAGCCCTGCATCTGCCGGTAATTGGCCGGAACCCCCCAAGGCGAGAACAGGAACGTGATCATATGCGTCGCTTCCGGCGACTGGGAGACGAAGTCGAAGAACCGCTCCATGCTTTGCACGTTCGTGACGGGATCGGGTTTAAACGCGTGAACCATATCCGGGAACTTCATGGCGTCTCTGATAAAGAAGATCTTTAGATTGTTGCCGACGAGATCCCAATTGCCGTCCTCCGTATAAAATTTGACCGCGAAGCCGCGCGGATCCCGAAGCGTCTCGGGAGAGTGCCCGCCGTGAATGACGGAAGAGAAGCGGACGAAGACAGGCGTCTGCTTGCCGGCTTCTTGGAACAGCTTGGCCCTCGTATATTTCGAGACGGGCTCATCGCCAAGCTTTCCGTACGCTTCGAAGTAGCCGTGAGCGCCGGCGCCTCTGCCATGAACGACCCGTTCCGGCACGCGCTCGCGGTCGAAATGCGATATTTTTTCGATAAAATGATAGTTCTCCAGCGTTGAAGGTCCTCTGTTGCCGATCGTGCGAATATTCTGGTTGTCTGTAATGGGATGCCCTTGGCGATCCGTCAGCGACTGCTCTGTCTCTCCCGGTGCCAGACCGCGGCTTCGCTCGTCCTCGGCGCCTCTTTTGTTGTCCATGAGATTGTCTGCCTCCTTGGGCTGATGTGGTAATGTTTCCCGTGTAGTATGTTGCGGCGGTGGAACGAATATGCGAAAAGCAAGTATGAAATACGATGCCAACCCGTTACAAAATCCCTGATTGTGGTATGATGGAACGAGATTATTTGTCATTGATATCGATCGTTATGGGGGAACGAATTCATGTTCAAGCTGACCTTTTTATTCCTGTGGTTGTCCTGGCTGCTCGGCAACCCGTTTTTTGCCATCATTCTGTTGCTGTTTATTTTGTATGTCATAGACCGCAGATTCGTAGGTTTGTCTCCCAGTCTGTTGGCGCCGCTTAAGCGCAACTCGCGAATCCGCAAGTTAAGGAACATAATGACGGCTTCTCCAAATGACGTGTCCGCGAAGCAAGAGCTTGCCCGGCTGCTCATCGACAAAAAGAAATACGGAGAAGCGATTCGTTTGCTGGAGCCGCTCAAAAGAGTTCTGGAGGATTCGGCGGAATATTGGGCCGATCTGGGGCTGGCGCTGGCGGCCGAAGGCAATAAGGCGGAGGGAGAAGCGGCCCTGTTGCGCGCGCTCGAGATTAATTCGAGGGTCAAATACGGCACGCCCTATTTGAGGCTTGCGGCGATGAGCGCGGACAGCGGCGATCAAGAGAAGGCTCTTCGCTATTTGCGCGCGTTCCAGGACATCCATTCTTCCTCGTGCGAATCTTACTACCGGCTTGCCGAGGTCTATAAACGGATGGGGAAAGAAGCGGAGGCAAAGAGCTCGGCGGAGGAAGGGCTGCGCGTCTATCGTTCCTTGCCTAAGTACAGGAAACGCGCGGAGCGCGGCTGGGCACTGCGGCTGCTGCTCAAAAAATAAGGTAAAGGGGCAAGATGCAACACATGCAACGCAATCTATGGCTGATCGCAATCGGCGTCATCGTTACGCTCATATTAGTTAATAACACAGTCTACTACTTCTTGACCAAATCAACTTTGGAAGAAAGTCATAGGGAAGAGCTGCTGACGCTTGCGAGTCAGATCGAAATTGCCGTCGAGCAGTCTCGCATGGGCGCCGAGCATTATGAGGACCAGATCGGCAGGGAGCTTCGCGCGGCGTCCATTGCCGCCCAATACGCCCTTGACCCCGACGTCGAGAAAGTGACTTCGGAGCAGCTTCAGGAGCTGAGCAGGAAGCTGGACATCGCCCATATTACGCTGCTGAAGCAAACAGGCAATGATATTGTGCTGCACCGCTCATCCGATGGTTCGCAAATTGGAAAGAGCACGAAGAGCTGGGATCCCTGGCATCAGGTATTCAAGCAGCTGTTCGCGAAGGAAGTCGTTAAGGAAGAATGGCTCGGGCAGTCCATGGAGAACTTCTGGAGCGGTCCGTTCGAAGTATCCTCCACGGAGCTGGACAAAGTTTACAAGTGGGGCTACTATTACGACGGAACAACAAATTATATTACCGATCCCTACGTCAGCTTTGCGAGGCTTGACGAGTACAACCGGATTACGGGGGCAGAACGTCTGATCTCCGAGCTGGAGAACAGAAGCGACTCCATTATGGAGATTGCGGCGATCAATCCGGCGACCTTTCCGGACGGGATCTGGACGCCTACAGAGAACGGCGAGGAGCAGGAGCATCATGTGCAGCGTCCCGTCATCTATGGCGATTATACGATTAAGCTGGATCGCGACGTCGAATACGTACGCCGTGCTTACCAGGAGCACGAAGTGCTCACGCTGGAGGAAAAGGCGGGGGGCAAGTCGGTCTATAAGCTGTTTATCCCCGTATTCGTAAAAGACAAAGGGATCAGCATTACGGACGAATACGGCAAGCAGTTGGACAGCTACGTGCTGACGATCGCTTCGGATTACGAGGTTATTAAAAGCAAACTGGACAACCAATTTCTAAATCTGGGTCTTATCATTGTTTTATTGTCGATCGTTAGCCTGGCGATTGCCTATACCGCTCTCCGCTATTACAAATATACCCGCGAAAAAGCAGTACAAGTCGCCCAGGAGACGTACGTGGAAGAGATCAACAGTTTGTTCCACTCCGTCAAAGCCCAGCGGCACGATTTCCTGAACCATGTCCAGACGATCAGGGCGCTTGCGGAGCTTAACAAACATCAGGAGCTTGTTGCCTACACCAAAGAATTGACCAGCGATATCCGCTCCGTCAACGATTATATCAATATCGGCAATCCGGCGATCGCCGCGCTTATCCGTTCCAAAATCTCGCAGGCGGAGAGCTACCGGATCACATTGGAATGCAGCGTAAGCGGTCTTGATCTGCAGGACATGGGGGCCAAGACGCTGGATATGAATCGGGTACTGGGCAATCTTATCGACAATGCTTTTGACGAAGTGCTGAAATACGACGAAAGCATCCGAGAGGTAGAGCTTGCCGTCGCGCAAAGGGGGCACGCGCTGGAGATCATTATTACCAATACCTGTCTTAATGCAGAGGAGCTCGTTCAGAAGCCGCTGTTTAAAGCAGGCTTCTCCACGAAGCAGGATGATCATCAAGGACTCGGTTTGTCGATCGTCAAATCGATTGCGGAACGATACAAGGGCAAAGTCACCGTATTTGCGACAAGCCCGGATAAGCTGACTTTATCCGTGTATATTCCGCTCTCATAGTTAAATGCAAAAGAATGGAGATAAAGAATCATGAGTTTGTTGACGGTTGAGCAATTATCGCATACGTTTGGCGATCGGGTATTGTTTAGAAACGTTTCCTTCCGATTGTTGGAGGGGGAGCATGTCGGGCTGGTAGGCGCAAACGGCACAGGGAAGTCTACCCTTATGAATATTTTGACGGGGAAGCTGCTCAAGGACGAAGGCAAGGTCGAATGGACGCCGCGCGTTCAATACGGTTATTTGGACCAACATACGAAGCTCGAAGCGGGCAAGACCATCCGTGACGTGTTGAAGGACGCCTTTGCTCCTTTGCTCGTGCTGGAAAACGAGCTGAATGAAATTACGTTGCAGATGGGCGACGCGGACCCGGATACGCTGGAGCAGCTATTGATTCGGATGGGAGAGATTCAAGAGGAGCTTGAAATCGGCGATTTCTATCTCATTGACGTTAAGGTCGACGAGATGGCCAACGGTTTAGGCCTTACCGCGATCGGACTCGACCGCGATGTGACGGCGTTAAGCGGCGGACAACGGACGAAGGTGCTGCTCGCCAAGCTTTTGCTGGAGAAGCCCGGCGTGTTATTGCTGGACGAGCCTACAAACTATTTGGATGACGAGCATATTAACTGGCTTACGAATTATTTAAGAAATTATCCGCACGCGTTTATTCTGATTTCCCATGAGACGTCCTTCATGAATCAGGTCGTGGGCGTGATCTATCATCTCGAATTCACGAAATTGACGCGTTACTCGGCCAATTACGATAAGTTCCTGGAGATGGCCGAACTGAACAAATCGCAGCATATCGACGCCTACGAGAAACAACAGGAATATATTAAAAAACAAGAAGAGTTTATTCAGAAAAACAAAGCGCGCGCTTCGACCTCGGGGCGGGCAAAAAGCCGGGAAAAGCAGCTTGACCGCATAGACCGGATCGACAAGCCGGAGGAAGCGGCAAGACCGACCTTTAACTTCAAAGAATCCAGAACGAGCGGCAAAACCGTATTCGAAGCGGAGGGAATGGTCATCGGCTACAATAAGCCGCTGCTTCCCAAAATGGATATGGTCATCGAGCGTGGCGATAAGATTGCAATCGTAGGTTGCAACGGCGTAGGGAAGTCTACGCTCCTTAAAACGATTCTGGGAGTCGTTCCTCCTCTGGATGGCAAAACATATTTGGGCGATTATTTATCCCCCGCTTACTTCGAACAGGAAGCCAAGGCTCCCACGATGACTCCGCTGGAAGACGTATGGGACGAGTTCTCTTCGATGAGCCAGCATGAGGTTCGGGCAGCATTAGCTCGTTGCGGTTTAAAAAATGAACATATTACGCGGTCCCTTAATCAGCTTAGCGGCGGCGAACAAGCCAAGGTTCGTCTTTGCAAGCTGATGATGCGGGAAAGCAATTGGATCCTGTTCGACGAGCCGACCAACCACTTGGACGTATACGCCAAAGCCGAATTGAAACGGGCTTTGCAAGCTTACAAGGGTTCGGTCGTTCTTGTGTCCCACGAACCCGAATTCTACGAGGACTGGGTAACCAAGATTTGGGATGTGGAAGCATGGTCGATGCAAAGCGTGGGGTGATAGAGAGAAGCTTTTAAGCGAAATCGATGATTTAACAGGAACGCCATCCTGCGGCTCGCGTCGCCGGGATGGCGTTTTTTTGTGTTATAATGGAAAGAATGCAAAGAACGGATGAGAGGCGGGTGGAAGACTGCAATGCGTGTATTCGACGACAGAATGTTAACGGCGCTCGAAGGACAAATGGGCGAAAACATAGAAGGCATCATGATCAAGCGCGGCTGGCAGTACTTCAAAAACGGCTACGTTCAAAGCGCGAAGGAAACGACGAGCGACATTTTGACGGGCATCGTCCAAGGGACCGAGCTGTATGCGGTCGTCATCGACGCCGAACAGTTCCGCTACAGCAAGTGCACCTGTCCGTACGGCGATTATTGCAAGCACATGGTTGCCGTCTACTTCTATTATGTGGCGTTTCGGGAAGGAGAAGAAGCCGCGGAGGCTTCGTACTTCAGACTGCTCGGATTGGCTCCCGCGAGCAAGCTCGCGAAGCCGGAGAAGAAGGAGGAATCCGGTCAATTGGCCTTGTTCGAAGTCGGCGTCGGCAATCCGGGTCCTTCCGGTTCGCCGGAGGAGTGGTTCTCCTGGATGGAGACCGAGTACGGCGAATCGTTCAGGAAATGCCGGCATTCGCTGCATGCCCTGCAGCCCGTCTTGTCGGCGCTCAAGGGGACGTCGAGGGAATGGGAAAAGCCTATGCAGCGATTGCACTGGCTGGCGTCCATTGCCTTTACGCTGGAGCAGGCGGAGCGGGCCATCCTGACCGTGGACAGCTTTAGCCGCTATTATCACGAGATGTCGTTCTTGCGTATGGCAGAGCCTTGGCTGGAGCATGGTTTCTCCTTGTTGTCGGAGCTTGAACCCCTTGAGATGGGCGAGGCGGAGCTGCATTGGGCCGAGGCGCTTACGGATCGGGCGAAGCATAGGGCGATGATTGCCGAGCGCCAGTTATTCGATTGGCCGATGCTGTATCTGGCATATTGCGAAGTGATGTCGCTGCGCAGGGACTGGTTCGATCGGGAGTTGGCGGCGCTGCTTGCGGCAGCGGAGCGCAAGGAACCCCAGAACGACGATTCGTTTCTGCATGCGGCGGCGGGCATGTTCTACTTTCTGGACGGGGATGACGATGCGGCCATCGCGCAATTTTCGCAAAGCGCCTTCGAACGGACGCAAAAGCTTATCTATCCCTGCGTGGCTCAGCGGATGGAAGCCGGCAAGTGGGAAGCCGCGAAGCAATGGATGGCGTATTTGTTCGAGCGCGTGCATGCCGCCAGAAATGCTCGCAATATCGGCCCATTTATGACTCTGTGCCGCCGCGCGGACGAGGATCGGCCGCAGGAGGAAATCTGGGCGTCTTATATGATCGGGCTGTTGCCATACTCCTTCGGGGATCTCTCCGAGCATTGGCTTAACGTTAAGCGTTATGAGGATTGGGCCGATCTGCAGATGCTCGTCGGAGCAAAGATGGAGGAGCTGGATGCGGCGGCGCTGCGCGAGGTTGCCAAGCAATCTCCGGAATCGCTGCTGCCGATCTATCATCAATCCATCGAAGCGAATATCGCCACGAGAAATCGGCAGGGCTACCGGATAGCCGTCAAACAGCTTAAAAAGCTGGAGAAGTTGTACAAGGGACTGAAGGATGCAGAGCGTTGGGATTTGTACGTGGCAAGCATTATGGGGAAATACCAACGGCTCAGGGCGCTGCAGGAAGAGCTGTGGAAAGGGAAAATCGGCGTATGAGAACATCATTGAACTTTCGGAGCCTGACGGTGGACGGCAAATGGAGCATGGAAGAAGGAAGCCCGACGCTGCTGCTTGGCGCGGTCGAGCGCAAGGACTTGACGGAAGGACGTCTGCGCTCGTTGTTGTTCGCATGGCATAAGGCTTCTTGGTACGGAGCGGACGTAGAAGAGGAACGAATCGGCGGACAGAGCCTGCTCAAGCTGAGCCCGCTCGCCGCCGTCGATTATTTGTCGCAGCCCCGTCATGTCCGTTTGCTTGACGTGAAGTGGAGCGATCGGCTCAGCGTCCTTATCCGAATCGCCGGCATGATCCGGACGATGCTGCTGCGAGGCTGGTATATGCCGGACTGGCAGCACTGGAGCGAGGAACGGAGGAGCTGGAGGGCCGACTTGCCGGAGGACGCCGCCGAGTTCGCGAACGATTGGGAGCAGGCTCTTCGCGATGCGGCCGAACATGGCGATGACCGGGCGGAGGCGTGGCTGGGCGCGGCAATCGAAGAACTGCTGGTCAGCGACAACGATGCGGCGGCCGCTTGGGCGGACATTGGCAAAAAGATGGGCGAAGGCGTGCTCAGGCAGAAGGGGAGCGACGAAGACGAATGGCTGATCGCCATTGGCTTCCGCCGGGATATGCTGCCGTTCCGCGTGGCGCTTCAATTGCTGGAGCCCGGCGAAGGATTTGGCTGGAGATTGCGCCCCGCGCTGCAGGATCAGTCGGGTGGAGAGTGGCGGACGATCGAAAAAAATCCCGCCGGAGATTGGCAGGCTGAGCGGAAGGATGAGGCCGGTCCAGAATATGGCGATTATGACGCCAATGGAGTCGTTGATCTTGACGCTGGCAACGGATTGCCCGCCGATTGGCGGGAGCCGCTCCTCGGCAAGATGAACAAGGAAGAGTCCAAGTGGGCGCAGGTATTGCCTCATCTTGCCGAGGCGGGAGAATCGGAAGATGAAGCAGGAGATAGAACGATAAAGGATGCGGCATCGCTTCGCTGGTCCTTGACGGAGCAGGAAGCATGGAGCTTCCTGGAGCACGACAGTCTTCGGCTGCTGGAGGCGGGTACGCCAGTCCTCCTTCCTGCATGGTGGGAGGCGGTTCGCAGCCGGAAGCTGAGAGTGCGGGCGAAGCTCAAGTCGTCGGTCGGTTCCGCTGCGCAGCCGATGTTCGGTCTCGACCAGATCGTCCAGTTCGACTGGAAGCTGGCTCTGGGCAATATCGATCTCTCCGAAGCCGAATTTATGCAAATGGCGGAGGAGAACAGAAGGCTGGTGCAAGTGGGCGATCAGTGGGTCCATCTTGATCCGCAGGACGTCGCGGAAATCCGCGCCTGGATGAAGCGGGTAGGCAAGCGCAAGGGACTCTCCTTCCGCGACGTGCTGGAGATGCATCTGCGGGGCGGCTCGGAGATGGAGCTGGACAGCGAAAGCGAGGATGGTTTGCGGGCCGAGGTCGAGTTGAACGAACATCTCGGCGCCTGGCTGGCGCAGTTGCAGCAAGTGTCCCGCATTCCGGAGGCCGAGCTGCCGTCGTCGTTTTTGGGCGAATTGCGTCCATACCAGCTGCAGGGCGTATCCTGGCTGTTGTTCCTGCGCCAGTTCGGACTGGGCGGCGTGTTGGCTGACGACATGGGTCTCGGCAAAACGATTCAGTTCATCGCGTATTTGTGCTGCGTACAGGCGTCGGAGGATCCTGCCGCAGGCGCGTCGCTGCTGGTCTGTCCGACTTCCGTTATCGGGAACTGGGAGAAGGAGCTTCGGCGATTCGCGCCGTCGCTCAAGGTTCATATCCATTACGGCGGCAAACGGGTGAAAGGCGAGGAGCTGAAGGAGCTCGCGGGAGAATACGATCTGGTCATCACCTCGTATTCGCTCGCGCAGCTGGATGAAGAGGATATCGGAGCTGTGGAATGGAACGCGCTTTGTCTCGATGAGGCCCAAAATATTAAAAATGTGTACACAAAGCAATCCAGCGCGATCAGGAGCTTCGGCGCCCGCCACAGGATCGCGTTAACCGGCACGCCGATGGAAAATCGGTTGACGGAGCTATGGTCGATCTACGACTTTATCAATCCGGGTTATCTCGGCAGCATGGCCGATTTCCGCAGAGCGGTCGTCGCGCCGATCGAGAGGACGAGGGACGAAACGATGATACAAGGGCTGCAGCGCTGGGTAAGACCGTTTATGCTGCGTCGCGTAAAGAAGGACCCCGCCATCCAGCTGTCGCTGCCGGACAAGATCGAGTCCAAAAGTTTTATGACCTTGACCGCCGAGCAGGGAACGTTGTACGAGAACATCGTATCCGAGCTGATGGAGAAGCTGGATACGCTGGATGCCATGCAGAGGCGCGGGCTTATTTTGGCGACGCTCACGAAGCTTAAGCAGCTATGCGACCATCCCGCGCTTTTGCTGCACGAGACGGAGACAGAGAAGTGGGATGCCGAAAGATCGGGCAAGATGGCGAGGCTGCTGGAGATGTGCGAGGAGATCGCGGCAGAAGGCGAACGTTGTCTCATCTTCACCCAATTCGTAGAGATGGGAGCACGGATCAAGGAAACGCTCGAGGCGTCGCTTGGCATCAAGGTTCCATACTTGCATGGCGGCGTGCCGAAGGCGAAACGCGACGAAATGATTACGGCATTTCAAGAGGACGAGAAGGGCGGCGCGTTCGTCCTGTCTCTTAAGGCAGGCGGAACGGGGTTGAATCTGACGGCCGCGAATCATGTGTTCCACTTCGACCGCTGGTGGAATCCGGCCGTCGAGAACCAGGCAACGGACCGGGCTTTCCGGATCGGGCAGACGCGCCAGGTGCAGGTGCACAAGTTCATTACGCTCGGCACGCTGGAAGAGAAGATCGACGAGATGATCGAGAGCAAGCAATCGCTGAACGACCAGGTTGTCGGCGTGTCGGAGCAGTGGATCACGGAGATGAGCACGGATGAATTAAAGGATCTGTTCGCGCTCCGGGACGATTGGCTGAAAGGGTGATGACGTTTGGAGAAGGAACAATCGCGGAATCGGCTTGATCGATTGAAGCAACCTGGGTCGCTTCGGTCAATTAACGGCAAGAGCAACGGCTCCGAAGAGCAAGAAGCCGGAGAGCCGGCAGGTCCGCCGCAAGGCAATGAAGAATGGCGAGCCCTGTACGAACGAATCAGGGGAGCAACCGAAAAGCTGCGAGATTGAGGTTGCCGCTGCGGCAATAATAATAGAAATGTATCCCCTCGTTATCGTTTTTTGGACCTCCTTGCAGGCATGCGAATGTGGATATAATAAGATACAGGGAGACAAGTGATTGTGGACCTAAGGAGGGTTAACAAGCTTGCGTAGAAGTTCTATCCTGATCGTTGTCCTTCTCATTGTCGCCACGGGGACTTCCGCATGCAGCGGCAATAACCCCGCGATCGAAGACAAACTGGAATTTAAGCAAGTTACCTTGTCGCTGCGGCATACGCAGATCAAGGAAACGAGCAAAGCCAGATTGCGAGTGCTCGAGGATGTCGTCGCGCAGACGGAAGCCGAGAACGAAGGCGTTGTCTTCCAGCTGGAGGGCATTGACGAAATCGTCAATCGCGATACGAAGCTCAAGCAGGAGATGGCCGTCGGCAATCCGCCCGACATCTTCGAGGTGTTTGGCGGAGCGGATCTAAAGCTCTACGTAAAGGCGGGCCGGATGCTGGATCTCACTCCGATTCTGGAGGAGCTGGAGCTGACAGACAAGTTCGAGAGTTTGTCCGAATTTACAATCGACGGCCGGGTGTACGGCGTGCCGTACGGCGGTTATAGCGAAGGGATTTTCTACAACAAACAAATATTCAAGGAGCTGGGCTTGTCCATTCCCAAAACATGGGATGGGCTGCTGGATACGGCGGAGACCATCAAGGCGGCGGGATATGTGCCGTTCGGCCTGGCTGCGAAGGATGCTTGGGCAATCGGCATGATGTGGAATACGATCATGGTCCGATACGTGGGCATCGAGGCGTTCGGCGGCTTGCTGACGGGGGAGACGAAGTGGACCGACCCGGGTTTTATCCAAGGGTTCGAAGCTTACAATGAGCTGATCCGGCGCAAATACTTTCCGAGCGGGGCGCTTGGCTTCGAATATGCGGAGCAAGGAGCGCAATTGCTAAAGAGCAAAGCGGCGATGGTGTTCACGGGAACCTGGGACATGAGCCACTTCACAAGCGTGGAAACGGGGATTCCGCGTGGCGGCATCGGATTTTTTGCGTTCCCGTCGATTCCCGGCGGGCTTGGCGACCAAAGCTCCATCAATGCGTCGTATTCCAACGGCTTCGGCTTCTCTTCCAATCTGTCCGAGGGACAGATCGGGGTCGTCAAAGCTTTTATCGCCAACTTCTTTAACGAAAGCGTGCAGAAGCGGGCGATGGACGAGGATAAGCTGCTGCCTTCCATGAAGTTCACCGATCTCACCGACACGGATCCCATCGTTAATGAAGTGTTGACGGTTATGGGGCAAGCTTCGAGCACTTGGCCGGCTTTCGATGCCATTGTGCAGCCAAGCGTTACTTCGGAGATCGGAGTTGGGCTGCAGAAGCTGATCGGCGGTCTTAGCACGCCCGAGAAGGTGGCGCAGTCTATTCAGGAAGCGCAGGATAAGGCCAATCTGGCCCAGGTTAACGAAGCGGGGCTTGGCCATATCGGTCATGCGGCGGGATCCGGCATCATAACCGGGGACGACAGCAAATAGGGGGCCGGGCAAGATGAATCTGAGACCGAAGCTGATGCTGGCCTTCATTACGCTTATTATTATCCCGATGATCGTGCTCGGCATCTTCTCCTTCCTGAACTCCGAGACGCTGCTGGAGAAGAAGTACAGCGAGCAGTCGGAAATCACGATGAAAGCGATCGGCGGCAATCTTTCTTACTTTTTCCGCGAGCTGAATCAGTTGTCCAACGGCAACGTCATTAGCAGCGTCGTTCAGGATATTTTAAAGCAGAACGATCTGTCCATGGACGATCCAAGCACGATCATTCGCATTAATCAGGACGAAAAACAGATCAGCAGCATTCTGTTCCAGCATCCTGCCGTCAGCTATGTTGTCCTGTATTCCAGCGACGGCACGATGTACCGTTCGAATCGCAATGATCCCACGACGTTCCGTCCGATTACGTTCGAGCAGCTGCGGCAGCATTCTCTCTACGACGATGTCATTCGACTCGGAGGCATCCCGCTTTGGATCGGGCCGCATGAGCAGAAGGAGCTGACGGGCGTCGATCCGCCGCTGTTCACCATGCTGCGCGTCGTTAAGGACATTCAATCCTTTAACGATATCGGCATCATGGTCACTCAGTACAAGACCGAGGATGTCAGCAGCATGCTGAAAGGGTTCCAGAATCCGGATCCGGATTCGCAAGGCTCGCGTTATTTTATTATGAACGGCAAAGGTCTCATCATGCTGGACAGCAACAAGGAATACGATGGCGGGAGCATCGATCTGTATACCAACTCCATGCCCCAGTTAACGCAGGAATACAAGAGCGCGAGGATGAAGTTCGACGGCGTGGACAGTCTCGTCTCGTCCTATAAGCTGGGGCTTAACGATTGGGTGCTGCTGTCCGTACAGCCCTGGAATACACTAACCGACGAGAACATCCGATTTGTGCAGTGGATTGGCATGATTACGGTGTTGGGCTTGCTGTCGGCCGTGCTCTTCAACGTCTTTTTCGTTAATCGGGTCGCCAAGTCGATCATCAAGGTCGTCCGCAAAATGCGACTCGTCGAGCAGGGGCTGCTCGATATCCGGGTGTCTGCGCAGGGCAAGGACGAGACGGTGCTTCTGGCTAACAGCTTCAACAGCATGGTGGAGCGGATCGGCAATTTGCTAAGCGAGGTTCGCAGGGAGCAGGACCGGAAGCAGCACGCGGAGATGATGCTGATGCAGGCGCAGATCAAGCCGCATTTCCTGTTCAATACGCTGGAGTCCATCAACGCGCTCGCGGCGCAGAACGAAGGAGCCAAGATCATGCTGATGGTGAGGCGGCTCAGCAATCTGCTCCGCACGAGCATGCATCACTCCGAGGAGATCGGCATCAAGCAGGAGATCGAGCATGTACGCAGCTATCTGGAGATTCAGAAGTATCGCTTCGAGGAGTTGTTCTCCTATGAGCTTCAAGTGCCGGAGGAGGCGCTGCAATATAGTATTTTGAAGCTTACGCTTCAGCCTCTTGTCGAGAACAGCATCCAGCACGGCTTCGACGGGTACAAGGACGGCCAAGGCGTCATCTCGATCGACGTCTCTGTCGAACCTCACTCGCTCGTGATCATGGTCAGCGATAATGGCAAGGGCATGAGCCAGGAGGTCCTGCAGAAGCTGGCGGAGGGTTACAGTCCGTCGAGGAAAAGTCAAGACGAGGCCGAACTGGGCGAACGGAGAGGACTTGGCATACGCAATGTCGCCGACCGGCTCCGCATTCATTATGGACCGGGTTATGGCATGATGATCTGCAGCACGGAAGGGGAAGGCACGACGATCAGATGCATCATTCCAAAAAGCAGAGGTGAGAGCGCATGAGCGACAAGGTGCTCCTGGTAGACGATGAAGCTCACATTACCCGAAACTTGGAAAAGGTTATCCCTTGGGAAATGCTAGGTCTCCAAGTTGCAGGCTCTGCAAAAAACGGCGTAGAAGCGCTCCAGCTTCTGGAGCAGCAATCCGTGCAGCTCCTGCTCTGCGATATACGAATGCCGGTTATGGACGGACTGGAGCTCGTGCGCCTGATCCGGGAGCGGGAGATGACCTGCGACATTATTATGTTGTCCGGCTATCAGGACTTTGCTTATACGAGAGCGGCTATTCAATACGGCGTCAACGATTATGTGCTTAAGCCGATTCCCTATGACGAGCTGACAGGCGTTATTGCAAGAGTGATGTCGAATCAGCGCAGCAAGGCGAAGCAGCAGCACGAGGAACAGCAGAAGCTGGGCCGGATGATCGATCTGGCCAGCGAGAAAATACTCTACGATCTGATTATGGATTATACCGATTTTTCGGGCAGTCACTGGCTGTTCTCCGGCGACGAGCAGCAGCTGCGGACGCAGCGTTTCGTCATGATCGTACTGGATCTTGACGTCAGCTCGGAGAAAACAAAGGATTGGCGGGACTGGGCGGACAAGGAGCGCAAGCTGTGGAATTTCGCGGTATGCAATGTGCTGCGGGAGAAGCTGCAGGGCAACGGTCTGCATCATGCCGTTATCCAGATGAGAGACGGAGAATGGTGCGTGCTGATCGAGACGGCGGGAGCTGCCGAATTCGAAGAGCAACCCGTCAAAGAGTGGGCAGACATGCTGATGACGGCGGTCCGGAACCATGTAAAGCTGTCGCTGAACGCGGGAATCTACAGGCGATTCGCGGGCGTGGAGGAGCTGTCTGCGGCCTATAAGCAGGTGCAGCTCGGCATGCAGCTGACGCCTGCTCATGACACGATCACGTTGTATCCGACGGATGGGGAACGCGGACCTGCCGAAGACAAGGCATTTTGGGTAACGGCGGAAAAGCTGATCAGCGCCGTCAAGCGGGGCGATACCGCGGCTGTAAACGTCGAGGTGGACCAAATCGCGTCCCAATTGCAGCATCTCAACGATCAACATAGCGCCAGGGTGAAGCCGCTGCTCCACTTCTTCGTGCTCCATCTTATGCGGGAGATGAAGGAGATGGCCGTATTTACGAGGGATCAGGAGGAGCAGCTATGGCGCAGGCTGGACCGGCGTTTCCTGATCAAAGATCTCTTGACCTTTATCCGTCAGGTAACGGCCGCGGTGACGGATCGGTCAATCGACAAGAAGAAGCAGTCGGAGCTGTCCATGCTGGAGGCGAGAGCATTCCTTAATCGCAATCTATGCCGAGATCTGAGCGTGGAAGAAGCGGCAACCCATGTGGGTCTGAGCACGTCGTACTTCAGCCTGCTGTTCAAGCAGACATTCGGCGAGACGTTTATCGAATACGTGACGCGGGAGCGGATGGAGCGTGCCAAGACGATGCTAGCGGAGACGGGGAAAAGCGTGGCCCAAATCGCCAAAGAGGTCGGGTATGCGGAGAGAAGGTATTTCACGAAGGTGTTCATGAAGTATACCGGCGACAATCCGTCGGACTTTCGTGCCAAATTTCAAGTCGAAGATGATACTATACACTAACAGCTGAGAGGATGGGTTGAAATGGAAGGACGGGAACGACGGTCGAATGCAAGCGTATCGAGCGAATGGGGCAAGAAGAGCAACTGGAGGAATTGGAGCTTGAAGGAGAAGATCGGACAGCTGTTCGTATTCGGATTCCATGGTTACGAGCCATCGGACGACATCAACGCGCTGATCGAAGAGTATGGGATCGGAGGGACGATCTACTTCACCCGCAACGTGCGGAATGCGGAGCAGGTGCATAACCTCTCGGTCAAGCTGCAAGAGAAGGCGGCCGTGTCAGGACGGGCGCCGCTGTTTATCGCCATCGATCAAGAAGGCGGCATGGTGGCCAGACTCGTCGACGGCGTCACGCTGATGCCCGGCAATATGGCGCTTGGCGCCACGGGCCAGGCCGAAGCGGCGCGCGAGACGGCAAAAGTATCTGGCGAAGAGCTCAGGAAGCTCGGTATCACGCTAAACTACGCGCCTTGTATCGACGTCAACAACAATCCGGACAATCCCGTTATCAACGTCCGCTCGTACAGCGACCGCGCGGAGGTCGTGTCGGAGCTGGGAGCCGCTGCCGTGGAAGGTTATCAGTCCGCTGGCGTGGCGGCGACGGTAAAGCACTTCCCCGGACATGGCGATACGTCCGTCGACTCCCACCACGCGTTGCCGGTATTGCCGCATAACCGCGATCGGCTGGATGCGATCGAGCTGCGGCCGTTCCGCGCGGCGATTGCCGCGGGCACGGACTGCATCATGACGGCGCATGTCGTGTTGCCGGCGCTTGAGCCGAGCGGCGTACCGTCCACGTTGTCCAAGAATGTGTTGACGGGCTTGCTTCGCGGAGAGCTGGGCTACGACGGCGTCATCGTAACCGACTGCCTGGAGATGAGCGCGATCGACGAGCATTACGGGCCGGCGCAAGGCTCGGTGAGAGCGATACAAGCCGGAGCCGACATGGTGCTTGTCAGCCATACGATCGAGAAGCAGCGTGCGGCGCTGGAAGCTGTCGCAGCCGCGGTGGAAAGCGGCGAATTGTCCGAGGCGAGAATCGACGAAGCGGTGGGCCGCATTATGCGGCTGAAGTCGAAGCTGCGGCTT
This sequence comes from Paenibacillus sp. MY03, assembly GCF_002165585.1. Taxonomy (NCBI): domain Bacteria; kingdom Bacillati; phylum Bacillota; class Bacilli; order Caryophanales; family Paenibacillaceae; genus Paenibacillus; species Paenibacillus sp. MY03. The sequence goes on from NZ_MXQD01000050.1 coordinate 86,549, forward strand.
GAAGAGCCGATTGGCGCATGGGAGCAGGTCGCGGCTGTTATAGGCACGGAAGGCAACAAGGAAGTTGCCCGCCGCTGGAGCGAAGCCTCCGTGACATTAGTGAAGAACGAAGGCGGCTTGCTGCCGCTTCGGCGCGAAGCGAGCATGCTCGTGTTATGGCCGAGCATCGTGCCGGTATCCGTCGCTGACGAGATGTTGTCCGGCGATGGCACGTTAGGCGGCTACCTGAGTCATTACGGCGCCGCGAACGTCGTGGAACGCCGAATGGACGGGGCGGACCCGCTCGCGAGCTTGGATGCATTCGAACAGATCGTCGTCGTTACTTACGACGCTGCAAAGCATCCGCTGGAGCGCGACATCGCCCGTCAGGCGATAGAGCTCGCAGGCGACCGCGTCGTGGCGGTATCCGTACGCAATCCGCTGGATCTGCTGCTATTCCCTGATGTACTCGCATACCTCGCCGTATACGAGTGCAGACCGCTGGCGCTGTCTTCCGCGGCAAAGGCGCTGCTGGGCGATTTGAAGCCGCAGGGGAAGCTCCCCCTGGAAATTTCGCCGGCGTATCCTTTCGGCTGGAGCGTGGAGTAACGTTTCGCTGAGCCATAAATAGACAAAGTCCTCCAATCGCGATGTACGATGCGGAGGACTTTTTTTGCTAGGCTGGCTCGCTTGGCTAGTAGCTGGGGCGCTCGCGCAATTCGCCTGGCAGGTGCTGAGACGCCGGATATAGCGGGAAACTCCGCTATAATGCGCCTGGCAGGTGCTGAGACGCCGTATAATAGCGGGAAACTCCGCTATAAAATGCCCGGCAGGCGGGAAACTCCGCTATAATAATGCCTGGCAGGAGCTGGGACGTCGGATATAGCGGAAAACTCCGCTATAAAATGCCTGGCAGATGCTGAGACGCCGGATATAGCGGAAAACTCCGCTATAAAATGCCTGGCAGATGCTGAGTCGCCGGATATAGCGGGAAACTCCGCTATAAAATGCCTGGCAGATGCTGAGTCGCCGGATATAGCGGGAAACTCCGCTATAAAATGCCTGGCAGGTGCTTGGCGCCTCATTGTACTCGCTTTTTCATACATATTCGCTCGTCCCCGCCTGCCAGCACCCCATTGTGCTCGCTTTTTCATACATATTCGCTCGTCCCCGGCCACCATCGCCCCAATGAACTCGCTTTTTCATACAC
>NZ_MXQD01000051.1:0-6082 GCF_002165585.1 Paenibacillus sp. MY03
TGCTCGCTTTTTCATACATATTCGCTCGTCCCCGGCCACCATCGCCCCAATGAACTCGCTTTTTCATACACATTCGCTCGTTCCCGCCTACCAGCACCTCAATGAACTCGCTTTTTCATACACATTCGCTCGTCCCCACCTACCAGCACCCCAATGAACTCGCTTTTTCACATTGCTCGTCCCTTGCAGGATATAACGTAAAAATCCGCCGTGTTGTCGAGGCGCATCTAGGCTGCGATCTAAAGAAGAAACAAAGGTATCGTAGCTGGTATGAAAGTGATTTAAACATGGAAGATCATTCTAACGTACAATTGCATATCGCCATCAGATATCCCAATAACGGCACCTTAAGTGTTTTTGCTAAATAACTTTCACGTTACTTCTACCTACGAGGACAGCTATGGCAGCACTTGCCAACCACCGATGAGCCGTCGTCCCCGCACAAACTAACTTCCCCGAAACAAAACGTCCTCACCGAACGAAATGGTCGTAAGTCAGATCATGCAGAATGTAGGCGAGGAAGAAGATGACGCAAGGATTCTCGTAATGATGCTGGATATGCACGAGCTGTCCGTAATACTTTTCCCCGTAATGCGGGTTGTTGCGCATCTCCAGATTGCTTTTGATGAGCGCGTCGAGCTTGTCGGCGATGTCCACGAGTTCGCCTTCATAGGTGTCGTCCTTCGCATTCACGAGGAAATCCATCATTTCGTCGTGGAAAAACGAAGGGAGCTGCTCCACCATTTTGCGCGCGACTTCCTGCTCATAACGCTCAAACGCCTCGCGTATAACGGAGGAAGATTTCTTGATCGGCGACGCGACATCACCGCTGACGCCTTCCACGATGTCGTGCATGACCGACTTGCCGAGCAGCTTGTAAAGATCGATGCCCGGACGTCCAAATCGTTCCGTCTCGAGCAATCCGTTAAACAGAGACATAGCGGCAACGCGGAAGGAATGCGTGGCGTCGTTGTCGGGGATCAGATTAAAGCTGCCGCCCCAACGTTCGATGAGATCCAGGTTCAGGATGTGATCGAGAAACTGCCGCACGCCGGCATCGGTGTCCAACGCCTGCAGCAGCCAGACGATTGAGGGGCAGGATGAGGCGGCAAGCTCGGCCCGCAATTGCTCGTACTTCGAAGCAAAATACGGATTGGCGTCCAGCTCGTATTCGCGCATGCAGAACAGCATCGCATCGAAGGAATCGACCGCTTGCACGAGCCGGCCGATATACGATTCATCCTCGGCATCGACGATGTAGTCGTAGAAGTGGGGCTGGAGCGAACGGGAGAGGTACGATACGATCTCCTTGCTAACCTCGGTCTCCAGCTTGCGGATATGGTCCGCGACATGAGCGTCTTTTTTGGTCACGTATTTGATGGAGCCCGTAACCGTCTCGTTCAAATCATGCAGCAACGCCCGCGCCGCGAGTTGAAGTTTGTTGAGTTGATTGCCGAATACACGCTCCTCTATGATGCCGGCCATAATAGCAATGGATGCGCATCGGAAGCTGTGGCTGGCGGCGTTGTCCTTGTAACGGGGGGAGAATTCCTTCCACCTGGACACGTATTGCATCTGAATGATGGCATTGGTGAATGAGCTGTTCTTCAAGACTGATTCCCCTCCACATCAATTGAAATCATAACGTGCTCGCGGACTCCTGTCCGGTCTCTTCCGCACGATGAAATACTTTATAGCTGAGCAGTCCGATCACGACAGTTACCGATGTCAGACAAGCGGCGAATACGAACAATGGTACAATGCCAAACGTCTCCGCAATCCATGCCATGCCAAGCAGCTGCAATAGGACGGACGAATCCCCTCTATTCCAAAGATATAATACCAACAACGAGAATACAACGAATTGTCCAAGCTGCGAGACGATAACAGGCGCGTCTGTTTGATTCTGGCCATTAAAAGAGGAGCAACGGAGCCGCTGATCATCCCCATGGCTGTTTTTGCCATTCTGATATCCTCGTCTCTAACTCTGATGTATAACCGATCTCCGATCTTATTATGCGTAACTATCGGGCGACCCGATAGTCAATCCCTTCTCAACAGGATATAATAGCTTAAAAATAAAAGTGGCGGCATCATGTCGGACATATTCAATCCTTACATACATGGTGATGCATAATTGTTTGGAGGTCAAGGATCCGAACCCATCTATAGTACGAATGTGGTCGAAATTGCGAATTAGGTTTATCATAGGAAGATCATACGCGGTTGCCGGACGGGAGATAACAACATGGATATACGCAAACTAGGTTTAACCTTTAATACCATATTCGAAAAATGGATGTTTCTCATCATTCCCTGCTCGCTCATCCTCGGGTTCCTATTGGAACGTCCGCTGCAAGCCTTTGTGCCGGCCGTTCCTTATTTATTTGCTTTCGTCACGCTGACGATGGCGATGGGGTGCGGGCTCAATCATCTGCGCGGCGTCATGAAGCGGCCGGGCATTATGCTGCTAACCTTCCTGCTGGCCCACGTTGTGTCGGCTGTCATTGCTTACGCCGCAGGCGTGGCGATCTTTGGAGCCGACTCTCCTTATGTCGTGGGGTTGGTGTTGTTCACGATTATCCCGCTTGGCGTGTCGTCCGTTCTGTGGGTGGGCATGTCCGGCGGAAGCGTGCCGCTCATGCTGGCCATGGTCGTATTGGATTCCCTGCTCAGCCCGTTCGTCGTGCCGGCAGGCGTGCATGCCTTTTTCGGGACCGGGGTAGAGGTCAAGGCAGGTCCGCTTATGCTGGACCTAACCATCATTATCGTGCTGCCCACGATCATTGGCGTTGTCTTGTACGAGTTGAGCAAAGGGACGGCCGCGGTTAAAACCAAGCCGATCGCCGCCCCGATCTCCAAGCTCTGCTTCGTTTCGGTTGTTGCGCTTAACGCTTCGGCCATTGCCCCGTACGTAGAAGAGCTGAAACGCGACATGGCGTTGTTGGTGCCTGTTGTCATCGTTTTAGTCGGCATTTGTTACGCCGTCGGCTTCGTCTTTACGGCTGGTCTGCGGGATCGCGAGACGCAGACGACGGTATCATATGCGACCGGCATGCGCAATATTTCTCTCGGCATCGTACTGGCGATGGGCTACTTCAGCCCGCTTGCCGCCGTACCGGTCGTGCTGTCGATTCTTATTCAACAGCCGGTGGCGACCGTTCATCATTATGTTTTACATAAACTTAACAGAAACAAGACTGGCAATGCGGTCCGTACGCATGTACGATAAACGTTGGCATTGATTTGCCGGCCCATCCATGAGGAGTGAACGGACATGAACAGTTTTCGAACCCGGCTAACGATCATTATTATCGCGATGACCGCGCTGTCGGTGACGGCTGCGGGTTTCCTGATGATGAAGACGTTTAAAAACAATCATATCAATGCGCTGGAAGACAATATGGTTCGCGAGCTGCATCTCATCGTCAACAAGATGGATTGGCTGACGGGCGAGCTGGAGGAGCAATCCTTCTATTATACGAAGGAAGCGGAAGAGCTCAAGGGATACACCGATGCGCGGGTGACGTTTATGCGGGGAGACGGCACGGTCATCGGCGATTCGGACTACGATCCGCGTACAATGGACAATCATGCTTCGCGTAAAGAAGTAATGGAAGCGATGGATAAGGGCATCGGACAAGCAGTGCGTCCCAGCGAGACGGCTGGAGAAAGCTTGATCTACGTGGCAATTCCACATGTCGTTGTGGAAGATGGCAATACTTATATCATACGGCTAGCCATGTCGCTGCAAGAGGTAGAGGGCAGCATCGATCAATTGACAATCGTTTTAATTGGCGGCCTATGGGTGCTGTGCATCGTCGCGGCCGTTATCAGCTATAGAATTGCCCTGAGCCTGACGAAGCCGCTGGAGCAGATTACGAAGGTGGCCAAGCGGATCAAAAACATGGACTATCGCGCGAGGGTGAAGACGACGAAACAAGACGAGATCGGAGAGCTGGGCACGGCAATCAATGCGATGGCCGACAGTCTGCAGGTGCAGATGAGCCGCATCAGGCAGAACGAGAACCAACTGGAGAGCGTACTTGCGAACATGATCAATGGCGTCGTCATGATTGACGTTCATGGCATTATTCTGCTTATGAATCGCAGGGCGGAGGAAGTGCTCGGCTTCTCCGCGCGCGAGCTTGTCGGACGGCATTTCGCCGAAGCGAAGCAGCAATATGAGCTGGCACAGATTATTCAGGAAGCATTGGATTCGAGGGAGCATCTGCGCGAGGAAATAACGTTTTACTTCCCGGAGGAGCGACTGCTGGAGCTTAATCTTGTGCCTGTCCGCGAAAACAACGACGGAGAATTTAGCGGAGTGCTTCTTGTCCTGCAAGACGTATCCGCGATTCGCAGACTGGAGCGGATGCGCAGCGAATTCGTGGCGAATGTATCGCATGAGCTTAAGACTCCGATTGCCGCAGTTAAGGGATTCGCGGAGACGCTGCTTGGCGGTGCCGTTAAGGACGAGGAGACGGCTCGTTCGTTTCTTCAAATTATTTTCGACGAGAGCGAAAGGCTCAATCGTCTGATCGGAGACATCCTGGAGCTGTCTAAGATTGAATCGCGAAGAGTGCCGCTCATGTTTTCTCCTGTAGAGATGGATGGATTCATTGACAAGACGGTAAAGCTGCTGGAGCCGGAAGCGAAACGCAGAGGCATTGCTCTGGAGCGTGACGTCGAATCAGGATTATATCTGGAGGCGGACGAAGACCGGCTGCGCCAAATCATGATGAATTTGTTGTCCAATGGCATTAATTACACGCCGGAGGGCGGACATGTTACGATTCGCATCTATGCGTATGGCGACGAGCAAGTCCGCATCCAGATCAGGGATTCCGGCATAGGCATTCCCAAAAAAGATCTGCCTCGCGTCTTCGAGCGTTTTTATCGCGTGGACAAGGCCAGAAGCCGGAGCTCCGGCGGCACGGGCCTCGGTTTGTCCATCGTCAAGCATCTGGTGGAGCTCCATAAGGGAACGATCTCGGTCAGCAGCACGGTCGGCGTGGGAACGACATTTACGATTGATCTTCCCGTCATTCAATAAGGCGGCAAGGCCTGGTTAGGCATGTTGGACTATCGCATATCGTGGAAGTCGTGGTAAACTGTTTACTAAGCGTTAAACTTTAAGTGTATGCGGCGCTTGATGCGCCGCTATAGAGCCTGGAGGTCCCTATGTCGCACAAAGTGTTAGTCATTGAAGACGAACCGACTTTGGCAAGGTTATTATCGTACAACTTGACTCAGGAGGGCTACGAGACAACCGTCATTGATCATGGCAGCGAAGGGCTGCAGACCGCTCTTCAACGAGGATTCGATCTCATTATATTGGATATCATGCTGCCGGGCATGAATGGTTTCGAAGTGTTGAGCCGGCTTCGCCAGCACGGCGTGCGCACGCCTGTCATTATTCTGACGGCACGCAATGCGGAAGAAGAGGTCGTGCAGGGACTTAAGCATGGAGCGGATGATTATATAACGAAACCTTTTGGGGTAGCTGAGCTGCTTGCTCGTGTATCGGCCGTCTTGCGCAGGACGCACAACGAAGACCCCGCACCCGTTGTTTCCAACGAGAAGGTAATCTCGGTAGGGGAGTTGGCGATCTACCCGGAGAAATACGAGGTTGTCGTCAACGGCGAACCGATCCCGCTTCGGCCCAAGGAGTTCGAGGTGCTGCTCTATCTGGTGCAGCGTCCAGGAATGGTCATTACCCGCGACGATCTTATGAACGTCGTATGGGGCTTCGACTACATTGGCGGCCAGCGTACCGTCGACGTACACGTCAGCTCGCTTCGGAAGAAGCTGGAGCTTGGCCAGCAATCCGTTCAGATCGAATCCATCCGAGGCGTCGGATACAAGCTCGTTATGCCTAAAAAGCTCGCAAGCCCTAAGCTGTAGGGATGCCGGGCTTTTTTTGTTGGCAGGGGGAGAGGGGAGCGCGTTTTGAAAGTGTAGTTAAGTTGCGTAGGTAAATAAAAAAGTGTAATGAAATACATGCGCTTGTTGGGGGTAAGAAAAAGGAGCCGCCGTAGCCAGCCGTGTCGGACGCAATAGCCCGAAAAAGTCGGGCTAA
>NZ_MXQD01000052.1:0-78402 GCF_002165585.1 Paenibacillus sp. MY03
TTCAGTTTTTCACAATGAATAGACAGCCTCTTCATGTCCGTTACGTGGGAACTCTCGCAAAATGTGATGGAGGAGCATCAGTAAGGGCAATTCGCATCCGTAGAACGAAAATCGATGAGAAGAGACAGCGTGCGCGGGACGAGAGCTACCTCTTGAACGACCAGCCAAACGGCTAGACGTGGACGAGAGCTACCTCTTGAACGACCAGCCAAACGGCTAGACGTGGACGAGAGCTATCTCTTGAACGACCAGCCGAACAGTTTGACGTGGACAAGAGCTACCTCTTGAACGACCAGCCGAACAGCTTGACGTGGACGAGCAGTTTGGTGAGCCAGTGGGTCAGCACGTAGACGATGATGAAGATGAGGAGCAACGGACGGAAGATAATGGCGGCCCCCAGCCAAATGACCAGCACCTGCCAAGGCTTCATCCGCTTGAACAGCGTAAACGGGGCGAGCAGAATGCGGTACATCTTGTAGCTCTTCTGCAAACCTTCCATGTAGGCTTCCCGGATCTGCTTGTCGTTAGGATCCAGCCGGATGGCTTCCTTCAGCATGTTCAGGTTCTCCTCGTAGTCGCCGCGCTGCTCCGCGGACCAGGCCAGGATAAGGAAGGTCGTATCGGATTCCACGCTCAGATTGAGCGCTTCTCTCGCATGCTGGCGGGAAGCCGCGTGGTTGCCGAGGAGCGCCTCGGCATAGGAGAGGCTGGCCATGTAAGCCGCATTGTTAGGCCGGATGTCCAGCGCGGTCTCGATGTACGACTTTGCCTCCGCGTACCTGCCTCGCTTCAAGTAAATATTGGCCCGGATAAAATAATAATGAGGCTCGTAAGGATCCACGCGCATGCCCTCGGTGGCGGCGTCCAACGCTTTGTCGAGCTTATCGCTGTCATGGTAAGCGTTGGTGCGGACCAGCCAGGCGAGCCTGTTCTCGGGATCGCGCTTTAGCGATTCGCTGGACCAATGCAGGGCGGCATCGTATTGCTCTGTATGAACATAAATAAGCGCGAGCAAGGCATACGCTTGGTCGTCCTCGGGTTCGTCCCTCAGCAGAGCCTCCGCTTCCTCCGTTGCTTCCTTGTATCTCTTCAAGCCAATTAGATGGCTGATCCTGCTATACCTGACGTCAATGGCTTCGGCGTTGGTCATGGAGGACACATCTATCCCTTCCTTGCGGCGCGCGGGCGTAAAGCCAGAGCTGTCTAGAGCTTTAGCTAGAGCTGTCTAGAGCTTAAGCCCGGTCGCCTTCATATAGTCGAGCACGATTCGGTAGTCCTGATTGGCGTCGCTGAACGTCGCGTAATTTTTTGCGGTGGAGAACCACTCCAGCGTGGTCGCCTTGCGGTTCTTGGCGGCTCGCTTGAGATCATCCTGCGTGATGGGCTCCAGGTTGCCGGAGTTCAACATGCGCTCCATCGCGGCTTCCACGGCATCCTTTACGATCTGCTCCAGATCGGCGCCGGAGAAGTGTTTCGTCTCGCGCGCAATGCGGGCGAGCTCCAGCGAATGGACCGGCTTGCCCTCCAGCTTGAGCTTTAACATCGTCTCCCGCTCAGTCTCCTCCGGAGGCGGAACGAAAACGAGATGGTTGAAGCGCCCAGGGCGGCGCAGCGCGGAATCCAGATACCACGGGGTATTGGTCGCGCCAATGACAAAAACCTGCTCGTTTTGCTCGCGAATGCCGTCGAGCTCCAGCAGCAGTTGGTTAACGAGCATCCTGTCGTGATGCTGCCGCATTTGGTTGCGGCTGCCGCCCATCGCGTCCAGCTCGTCGATAAAGATGATGCACGGCTTGTTCTCGCGCGCCTTCTCGAATATATCATGCAGATTGTTTTCGCTCTGGCCGGACCACATGGACAAAATCGCTTGCAGCTCGATATGAACGAAGCTGGCATCGATCTCCCCGGCGACGGCCCGGGCGAGGAAGGTCTTGCCGCAGCCCGGAGGTCCGAACAGCAGCAGGCTGCCGCCCGCCTCGCGGCCGTATGCCTTAAATAGCTCCGGCTGCTGGAGCGGGAGAATGAAGTTCAGCCTGATCTTCTTCTTGACCTCTTCGAGCCCGGCGACGTCTTCGAACGTCTCCTTGGGCTTCTCGGACTCCACAAAGCTCTTGCCGTCGCTATCGAAAGACATCAATTTCAATTTATTGCGCCTGCGCGCGGCCAGCTCGTCTTGATCATTGTAATCGGACAAGTCGAATGCACCCTCTCTGCGTAAGCTTCTGGCTCTATCATACCAAATTTCGCAGAGAATGGCTTCGCACGAACCGCCATAATCAAAAAATTATGAATATAGCATCATTGGTTCAGCCAAAAATTTGGTATAAGATGGGGTCTAGGCGTATATAGTAGATTTCGATTTTGGTACATACTTGACCAGGGAGGACGCATGAGATGATTGCATTGACGGAAGCATTTGTAGATTCGCTGGCGCCCAATCTGGCTGCGGCCAAGAACGGACGCGATCTGGTGAAAAAAAACAAGCTGTCGAACCTGCGCCGTTCCGCCGACGGCGTGCTGTTGTTCGGCGATTGCGCGGGGAGCGGCAGCTCGGGTTATCAATGCTCGGCCGACTTCGTCGTCGCCGACAAGCCGGTATTCCGCTGCAATTGCCCTAGCAGGCAATTTCCGTGCAAGCATGGATTAGGGCTGTTGTACGCCTATACCGGCGGGCGGGAGTTCGCCGAAGCGGAAGTGCCGGCGGAGCTGGAGGCCAAGCGAGAGAAGGCGGAGCAGCGCCAAGTCCAGAAGGCCAAGGCCGAAGCGGAGGGAGCAAGCGGCGAAGCAGCCAAGCCGAGGAAGGTGAACAAGTCGGCGCTGGCGAAGAAGATCGCGGCTCAGCTCGAAGGGCTGGACCTGCTCGAGAAGCTGGTTAACGCTTTGATTCGAAGCGGACTTGCCACCGTAGATAAGAAGGGAATCAAACATATTCGCGAGCAGGTCACCGCGCTCGGCAACCACTATTTGCCGGGGGCGCAGACGGAGCTGCGCAAGCTCGCCCTGCTGCTGGAGGAAGCCGAAGGCCGGGAGGCGTCGTTCGGCGAGGCCGTGGAGCAGCTTGCGCTGATCCATGCGCTCATTCGCAAGGGACGGCCTTATCTCGCGGCAAAGCAAGCCGACCCCGACTTGAAGCCGGACACGGAGTCCGCCATCGAGGAGTGGCTGGGTCATGCCTGGCAGCTCGCGGAGCTGCAGGAGCATGGCCTTGTTCAGACGGGGACCGAGCTCATCCAGCTCTCGTTCATCAGCTACGACGATGCGGCGCGGCAGGAGTTCGTGGACGCTGGATACTGGCTGGAGCTGGAGGGCGGAGCGATCCACCGGACGATGAACTACAGGCCGTACAAAGCGGCTAAACATATGAAGGAAGAGGACAGCTTCTTCGAAGTCGCGACGGTCGGGCAGCTTTACGTGTATCCCGGCACCGTCAATCGGCGTGTCCGCTTCGACGGTGTTACGTCGGCTCCGGCCTTGGAGAGTCATCTCGCGAAGGCTCGCGAAACGGCGGAGCCCCTGCTGTCCGATGCGGTGAAACGCGTCAAGAACGAGCTGAAGAACCCGCTTGGCAACAAGCAGCCGGTCCTTCTGGCAGCAGTGGAGAGCTTGCGGGAGACGGAAAATGGCGAAATCGTCATCGTCGATCGTTCGGGCGGCATGCTGCAGTTGGGCGATGTGCCCAAATACGGCCGGGGGACAACGGAGCTGCTGCGTTTATTGCCGAAGGAAAAGATGGAGGGGGCGGCCGTGTTGCTGCTGTTCGCCCATCTGCCGGAATCCGGGCGGCTTATCGCCCAGCCTTTATCCATTATTCATGACGCCGGAATCATTCGACTCTGGTATTAGGAGGCACGCCTACAATGAGCACAACCTTATTGCGTGAGCTCTACGGAGAGCTCACGAGACTCTATATAGCGGGCAGCGATCTCGCTGTCGGCGATTTTCGGCTAAAACGGCTCGTGCCGCAGTTGCTTCAGCTCGGCGAGCGGGCGCCGGTGTTCAAGCGGCTGGGCGAAGGCGTGGGGACGCTTATCGAGACCGCGCCGGGCATTGAAAAGCCAACGGCCGTCCAATTGCAGGAGCTTACGCTGCTGCTGAGCTCCGTGCTGCATACGCAAGGGGAGACGGCTCCCTCCTCCGAGACGCGGGAGCTGGACGCGCTGCCGATGGATCTGCCCACGGCCTACTCCTCCCGCAGGCTCACCGAGGTGCAGGACGCGCTTGAAAGCACGGGCGGCGGACGCTATGAGATCATTACGCAGGCGTACAAGGACGGATTATTCCAAGACTTGCGCTTATTGATTCCGGCCATGGGGGCTCTTAACGATCCTTACGCCGAGCTTGCCGATTATGTGAAGGACCATGTGCTGCCCGACTACGGTCCGCAGATCATCCCTTTGCTAAAAGGTTGGTTGAATATCGCGGGCGGACGTTCCGACGCGCGGGCGGTGGAGGTCATCGGGAAAATCGGCGGCGAGGGGGAGCACGACTTCATCCGCCAAGCGGCCGCCGAAGGCTCGGAGCCGGTGCGTATCTCGGCGATAGGCTATTTGGCGGGCTGCGACGCTTACGTAGGCGATCTGTTGGAATGGTCGGCCGACGGCAAGAAGACGATTCGGGCCGCGGCTTACGCCGCACTAGCGGAGAGCGGGACCGAAAGCGCCCAACAGCGGCTGTACCAAGCGTTCTCGGGCAAGGATCGCGATCTGGCGGCCGATGTGCTGTCGCGGCGGGAGCACAGCCCGCTGACGGCGCAGCTCGTAAGCGACGCGCGCAAGGAGCTGGAAGAAGCCCGGAAGCATGCCGAAGCGAAGGTGAAGCTGCCGAGCATATGGACCCGATTGGAGGCGTATTTGGACTCGTTCAGGGGCAAGTCCGTTCCGGAGCTGAACGCGTTTTACGAAGAGGTGCTGGAGGAAGGGGCGTTCTACCATGGTCTGGGCTGGACGCGAATGCTGCATGATGCCGCCCGGTATGCAAGCAATCAGGGCGGCGATCGAACGCTTGCGCTGCTGCTGAAGCTGGAGCTCAGCCATGCCAGCTACTTGTCGTACGCTTTCCGGCTGTCGCTTCGCATGCGCAAGCCCGCTGAGGTGTTTGAGCACTATTCGGCGTATACCAAAGGCGCGTTCAAGGATACGCTGGTCCAAGAACTGGAGCGCGTGTTGTACAGCTCGACCTCCCGCATGTATCCAAGAGTATGGGGCTCTGGCGAGGAGTACGGCAGGGAAGTGCGCATTCCTTCTCCAAAAGAGCTGGCGGACCGCTTCGACCGGCGTTGGCTGGAGTGGGCCATTTCGCGCGATGCCGCGCTGGTGGCCGCGGTGCTGTCCGAGCCTGGACATCAAACGGCTACGATTTATCTGAAGAACAAATTCGCCGGAATGATGGCGGAGAGCGAAGAGAGCTTCCTTGTGTTATGGGAGGGGCTGAATCGGGCGGGCGTAGGCGAAGAAGAACGGCGCGAAGCCATCGTCGCGGCCTTGGAGGGCAAGCAACGCGGACTTTACAGGTTCGATTACGAGATGTTCCGTCAGTTGACCTTGCTCCCGCCCTCTTACCGGGATCGGCTTGCTGCGTTGAAGAACCGCTATCGTTATGACGCGGCTAAACAGCTTGACTATATTATCGATTCGATAAGCGAGGTGCAATCATAATGGAAGCATTGCAGGATGTGCTACGCCTTCCGGCGGAACGATTGTTTAAGGAGGAGCTGGACGCCTTGAAGGCGGCGGATACCGGCAAGGTGCCGGCTGGCTGGCAGCTGTCTCCCCGGTCCGTGCTTACGTTCATTACGGGCGGCGAGGCCGGCGGTCGAATCATTACGCCGAAGTATATCGGCAACAAGAGGCTCGTGGAGATGGCGATCGCGACGCTCGTCACCGATCGCGCGCTGCTGCTGATCGGCGAGCCCGGAACGGCCAAGTCCTGGCTGTCGGAAAATCTGACGGCCGCCATCTACGGCAACTCCGGCCTCGTCGTGCAGGGAACGGCCGGCACGACGGAGGAGCAGGTGCGCTACTCCTGGAACTACGCGATGCTGCTCGCGAACGGGCCGACGCCGGAGGCGCTGGTGCAGAGCCCCATCATGAGAGCGATGGAGGCGGGCGGCATTGCTCGCTTCGAGGAAATATCGCGCTGCGCGTCGGAGGTGCAAGATGCGCTCATCTCCATCCTGTCGGAGAAGACGATCTCCGTCGCGGAGCTGGGCAAGGAGATGAACGCGCGCAAAGGTTTCTCGATAATCGCGACCGCGAATACGAGGGACCGCGGCGTTAACGAAATGTCCGCCGCCTTGAAGCGCCGCTTCAATATTATCGTGCTGCCTGCCCCGCCGGATCTGGAGACGGAGGTGGAGATCGTGCGCAAGCGGGTCGGCGAGATCGCCGCGCAATACGAGCTCGGGGCGGCCGCGCCGGCGGACGAGGCGCTTATCAAGGTCGTCACGATCTTTCGGGAGCTGCGCAGCGGCATGTCGCTGGACCGGAAGGAGAAGATCAAGTCGCCCGGCGGCGCGATCTCGACCGCGGAAGCCATCTCGCTGCTCACGGGCAGCATGGCGCTGGCGGCCAGCTTCGGCGACGGGGAGCTGCGCGACGCGGATCTGGCGGCCGGCCTCCAGGGCGCGGTCGTGAAAGACGACGACAAGGACAGACTCGTATGGAAGGAATATCTCGACAACGTCATGAAGAAGCGCGGCGAAGAGTGGCGGGGACTGTATACGGCGTGCAAGGAGCTTAATTCATGAGCGGAGCTTCGGCGGCCGGCGTGCGGCTATTCGGCGTGCGGCATCTCTCTCCGGCAGGAGCCTGGCACTTGCGGCGGTTTCTGGACGAGATACGGCCGACGGCCGTCCTGATCGAAGGGCCGTCCGATGCCGCCGACGAGCTGCGCCACATCGTGCACAAGGCGACGAAACCGCCGATCGCGATCCTCGCCTATACGGAGGAGCTGCCCGTTCGGACGGTCATGTGGCCGCTGGCTTCCTACTCGCCGGAATACGAGGCGCTGCGCTGGGCGTCGGAGCACGGGGCGCATGCCTCCTTCATCGATCTGCCGTCGCGCGTCGTACTGGCGCTGCAGGAGCGGCGGGGGAGGTCGTCGGCCTCGGGGCCCGAATCCCCGGCGGCTGGCGACGTTAGGGAGGAGCAGGGTTTGGAGAGCGTCGGAGGGAGTGCCGGGGGTAGTCCGCCTGTTGATTCGTCATCGCCGTTGGCGCCCGAACCGTCGACGAACAGAGGAAGAGGACGTTCGGACGACTCTGCTTCGGATTCTTTACCGTCGGAAGAGCGCGAGTCGCTCTACGAACGCATTGCGGCCATTGCGGGCGAACCCGATTACGATACGTATTGGGAGCGCCATTACGAACATAATTTATCGCCGCAGGCTTATCGCGAGGCGATACTGGCGTTCTCCGCATCCATGCGGGAGATGTCCATCGGCGAGGAGCGGGTGCGGGCCGCGGGCGAGTTCGCGTACAATGCCGTGCGGGAGAGCTACATGAAACGCCGCATCGCGGACGCCATTGCGGACGGACATGAGCCGGAACGCATCGTCGTGGTATGCGGCGCTTACCATGCTTCCGCGCTGGAGAACCTGGACGGGGCGATGACCGACGAGGAGATCGCCGGATTGCCTTCCGTAGGCGCCCGGCGCACGATGATGCCTTATTCCTATTACCGGCTGTCTTCCCTGTCCGGCTATGGGGCGGGAAACAAGGCGCCCGGGTACTATGAGCTGATGTGGAGATGCATGGAGGATAACCGGATGTCCGAGCTGCCTCACTACTATATGTCTTCCATTGCGCGGAAATTGCGGAATTCGGGTACGCACCGCTCTACCGCCGAAGTCATCGAGGCGGTCCGGATGGCGGAGTCGCTGGCCGCCCTGCACGACGGTGGGCAGCCGACGCTGCTCGACCTGCACGACGCGGCTCGGACGCTGCTCGGCAGAGGCGATCTCGGCATCGTGGCCGAAGCATTGGCCGGACTCGACGTTGGCACCGGCATCGGGTCGCTCGCCGAAGGCGTCAGCCAGACGCCGGTGCAAGACGACCTGAACCGCCTGCTGAAGCAGCTGAAGCTGGAGAAATACCGGACGGGGGTGGCGCAGGACCTGTCGCTCGACCTGCGCGAGAATCGCCGCGTCAAGTCGGAGGAGGCCGCGTTCCTGGATCTGCGCCGTTCCTATCTGCTGCACCGGCTGGAACTGCTGGGCATCTCGCTGGCGAAGAAGATGCCCAGCAGCCAGCAAGGGGCCAACTGGGCGGAGCATTGGGTGCTGCAATGGACGCCGGAAGCGGAGATCCAGACGGTGGAGGCGACGCTGCTCGGCGAGACGATCGAGGTCGCGGCCGGTTATACGCTGGCGCAGAAGCTGGCCGCTTGCGCGAGCATTGCCGAAGCCTCCTCCTTGATCAGAACGGCCTGCCTGTGCGGCATGGCTTCCCAGCTGGAGGCGGGCACGGCGGCTCTTGAAGGGCTGGCGGCGGACAGCCGCGACGTCGTGCAGCTGGCCGAGGCCGTCCGGCAATTGTCCGTCATCATCTCGTACGGCGATGTGAGACGGATGGATACGGCGCCGCTGATCCCCATGCTGGAGAAGCTGTTTCTGCGGTCCAGCCTGTTCTTGCTGGAGGCGAGCGCCTGCAACGACGAGGCCGCCACGGAGATGGTCGCGGCGATTAACGGCTTGAACGGCGTTGCCCAAGAGCATGCCGAAGCCGTAGACGAGGCGCTGTGGGTGCGCCAGCTGGAGGAGCTGTCGGCGCGGGACGACCTCAATCCGCGCCTGTCGGGCTTCGCCTGCGCCATCCTCATGGAGCGGGGCGTGCTGTCCGCGGCGGATTGCGAGCAGGAGGTATCCCGCCGCTTATCGCCCGGCGTGCCGGCGGAGCTTGGGTCCGGCTGGTTCGAGGGGCTGGCCCAGCGCAACCGCTATGCGCTCGTATCCCGGATGAGCTTATGGGAGCAATTGAACGACTATATGGCCGGTCTCGACAAGGAGCAGTTCGCGAGAGCGCTCGTGTTCCTGCGGCGCGCCTTCAGCGTGTTCTCCGCGAGGGAGAAGGTCATGGTGGCCGAGGTGCTCGGCGAGCTGTGGGGCGTCCAGCCGGAGCAAGCCGCCGAGCTGCTCGGAGCCGAGCTGAGCGAGAAGGAAAGTAAGCAAATCGAGGAGCTGAATGATTTTGACTTTGAGGACTTCTGATTATGAGCGCTGAACTCCGGCAAGAACTGTGGTCGCGTTGGCGCCTTGTGCTCGGCAAGGAAGCCGAGAAGCAGCTCGTCGAGAGCGGCGGAGGCAGCGGTGGGCTAGAGCTTTCGGAGGACGAGAGAATCATGGACGAAGCGCTGGCGGCGATCTATGACGATACGGGCGGCAACGGCGAGGGCGTCGGCGGAAGCGGCGGGAACGCCGGAGGGCGCGGCGGTGCTGGCTCCGGCAAGTCCGCTCCGCGTCTCGCGAAGTGGCTGGGCGACGTCCGAAGCTTGTTCCCCGAGGATGTCGTGTCGATCATTCAGAACGACGCCATGGAGCGCAAGGGCTGGAAGCAGCTGCTGTTCGAGCCGGAGCTTCTGGCGACGGTCAAGCCGGACATCGGGCTGGTCGGCACGTTGATGTCGCTGCGGGGGAAGATTCCCGAGAAGACGAAGGATACCGCGCGCCAGCTCGTGCAAGCCGTGGTCGACGACCTGAAGAAACGCATGGAGACCGAGATCAGGCAGGCGGTGACGGGCGCGCTCAATCGCCGGCAGCATTCCCCGCTGCCCTCGTTGTCCGGCATCGACTGGAAGCGGACCATCCAGCGCAACCTGAAGCATTACAGCGGGGAGCGAAGGCAGATCATTCCGGAGAAGTTCTATTACTTCGACCGCGCCCGCCGCAGCAAGGAATGGACGATTATCGTCGATATCGACCAGAGCGGGTCCATGGCGGATTCCGTCATCTGGGCATCCGTCGTCGGATCGATCTTTGCCAGCATGCCGGCGCTCGACACCCGGGTCGTGGCTTTCGATACGGAGGTCGTCGACCTGACGGAGCAATGCGGCAACGATCCCGTCGACATGCTGTTCGGCATCCAACTGGGCGGAGGAACGGACATTCACAAGTCGGTGCAGTATTGCGAGCAGTTCGTCACGGAGCCTAAGAAGACGCTATTCATCCTCATCTCCGACTTGTTCGAAGGCGGCAATCAGGCCGGACTCATCCGCCGCATGCGCGAGATGCGCGAGGCGGGAGTGCGCACGATCTGCCTGCTGGCCTTGTCGGATCAAGGCAAGCCTTATTACGACGAAACCGTGGCGAAGAAACTCGCCCAGGACGGCACTCCTTCCTTCGCCTGCACGCCGTCCATGCTGCCCGCCCTCGTGGAGGGAGCGCTTAAGGGCCATGATCTCCCTGCCCTGGCCGAGAAGCTGACGGGCGGGAATAAGTAACGAGCAGCAAGGATGCGAAACCAAACCTTCGCTTGCCCCGCCGATGCGGACATCGGCCGGGCAAGGAAGGTTTTTTTGTATTATATAGAGTTTATAAGTATCCATCCGCTTAAAAGCGGCGACTCTGCCCTATCCCCGTCACCGTGAAGGGAATCGACAACAGATGTCGAATCTACTTGTAACTCAGAACTCGAAAGAGGGGCCGTATGAAAAAGAAGTGGTTCTACCGCATGCTGCTGTCCTATTCGCCGATTCTGCTGTTCCTTGTGCTCGTCCTCATTCTCTTCTTCTATGTAAAATGGACGACGGAGACGAAGGTGCGCATTCAGAACACGAACGACCTCTTTGCGTCGCATGTGGTCAGCGTACTGGATTCGTCCATGAAGTCGATTGAGGAATTCGTGCTGCAGCAGATGCTGACGGATGAGAAGATAACCGAATATTTAAACGGCACCGCCCCGATTCCCCCTTACGCCATGTTCGAGCTGACGGAGCGTCTCGCGGACATCCGAACGATGTTCCCGCTGGCGGGCGATGTATATATTCACAAGCTGTCGAGCAGCGAAGTGATCTCCAACAACGGCTTGCTCAAGCTGGGGGATACGTTCGCCGATAACGCGTTCCTGACCGCGGCGATCGAAAGCGGAGGAGCAGCGCGCTGGTCGTCGCCTAGAGCGTACCAGCTCTATCAGGCCGATCCGTCTGCCGACGTGCTCTCGCTGGTAAAGCCGCTGCCGATTACGTCTGCCGTGCCCAAGGGCTACGTTGTCGTTAACGTGCAGCTGCCCTCGATTCAACGCGCCTTGCTGACGGTCAACACGGATGCGTCCGGCTATCTGCTCCTGGCTGATGCGGACGGCTCCGCCATGTTCCGCGAGCATACGCCGCCGCAATCGGAGTGGGGAATCAGTACGGTCCGCTCCTCTTACACCGGATGGAGCCTCTCCGTCGGCATCCCGGAATCCGAGCAGAAGCTGATGTCGGTCTTTCTGGACGGCTGGACGCTGCCGGCGCTGATTACGATTTTGCTAAGCATCCTCGTGCTGACCTATGTCACGCATCGCAACTATAAGCCGATCGAAGAAATTATGATCCGCATCGATCGATATGCGCTCAAGCGAAGCCTGCAGCTGGGAAAGGGCAACAAGCATAACGAATTTCAATTCATCTCCACCGCGCTCGACAATCTGATGGAGAAGTCCAACGAATACGAAGCGAAGCATAAGGACGATCTGATCATTCGCCGCAGATACTGGTTCAACGAGTTGATCGCGGGCGGCTTTCCGCTGTCGAACGAGGAGTGGGAGAGCGAGGCGGCCGAGCTTGGCATTCCGCAGTCCTTTGCATCAACCGTCGTTCTCGTGACCGTGCTGGACAATCGCGAGCAATTTAGCGGCGACTACAACCAGCGCGACCAGACCCTGTTTAAATTCGTCGTGCAGGGCGTGCTGGAGGAAATCTGCCGCAATCACGGGGTCGAAGTATGGTCGGAGTGGAAGGAAGCGGACCAGCTGTGCGCCATCGTCTACTTCGGGGAGCCGAACAACGAAGCGAGGATGCTGGACATTGCCGACCAGCTCAAGGAGTGGGTGGCCGCCAATCTCCAGTTCACGGTGTCGCTGTACATCGGCACGACCGCGAGCGAGGTAGACGATATACGCGGCTCGTACCGGGAAGCGATGCAAGCCGGACAATATCGGGCGCTGCACGGCTACAACCGCATCTATGCCGCTTCCGACTGGAAGCTGAACGTGCAGGGCGACTTGTACGCGCATCTGCATACGGCAAAGGGGATTATTAAGCTGGTCCGCTGCGCGGATCCGACGTGGATCGGCCAGCTGGACCGGCTGTTCGGCGACATCAGGAAGGACAGGCTCTCGCGCGAGCAGACGGCCGAGGTCGTCAATTATATGTTCTTTTCGCTGGAGAAAGAGATGAACGACATGCCCGAGGAACTGGTGGCGGTCTGGGTGGAGCCGCTCAGGCAGTATACGCCGTCCTCCATATTGGCCAAGGAACTGATCGCCGAAATTCAGAGCGGGATGAGCGAGCTGCTGCATCGCCTTGTGGAGTCGCTTCAGTCCTGGCGGGAGCGTCAGCCGCAGTTCACGCCCGTGGAGCAGATCGTTGCGTATTTGCAGGATCATTATTCGAGCCCCGACATCTCCCTGGATCATCTCAGCGACATGTTCGGGCTTGCCCCGCGAGTGGTCAGCAAGCTGTTTAAGGCAAGCACCGGAGAGCGGTTCGTGGACTATGTGATGAATCTGCGGATGACGGAGGCAAAACGTCTGCTGACTTCGACCGATCTCCCCGTTCAGAGCATCGGCGAACAGGTGGGCTACACCCAGGTCATCTCGTTTATCCGCACCTTCAAAAAGAGCGAGGGGACGACGCCGGGCGAATACCGCAAGCTGCATGCCGGAGAATCCCCGTAACAACAGCTTTTACCGAAATGATTATCGAGGAAAAATGTTAATCCACGGACGCCCTGGGCGGCGTGGAAGCCAAGCGGCCGGCCGTCCTTTCGCAAGGAAGGGACGGCCTTTTTGCATAGACGGCAAACCCCCGCTCTACCTAATTGTTAATCGCGGGAGAATTGGAAATTGAACGAAGTCCGCCCCATGCCCTATAGTCGAGTTGTGTTCGGACAATTCCTGCAGGATACCGAAGACCGAAACTGCGCCAAAGACAGGGGGGGTGATCCTATTCACCGGATTTGGAGACGCAACATCCCGCTCTACATGATGTTCGTGCCTATCATCTTGTTCTTCATCATCTTCAAATACGTGCCCATGTTCGGAGCGATCATTGCCTTCAAGAAGTACAACTTCGCGGACGGCATCTTGCACAGCCCATGGGTCGGACTGGATAACTTCAAGCTGCTGTTCAGCACGCCGACGACGCTGCAGATTATCCGCAATACGCTCGTGATCAGCCTTTTGTCCATCTTCGTCTCGTTCCCGTTCCCCATCATGCTGGCTATCATGCTGAACGAGGTTCGCAGGATGTGGTTCAAGCGGATCGTGCAGACGCTCGTTTACTTGCCGCACTTCTTCTCCTGGATTATTGTCAGCGGCATTGTGGTGACGGTATTCTCCCAGCAAAACGGCCTTATCAGCGGCATATGGGAGAGCGTAACCGGCCATACGTATCCGTTTCTGTACCGGGAAGGCTCGTGGCTCGCGATCTTCGTCGGCTCCGGCATTTGGAAGGAAGCGGGCTTTAGCGCTATCATTTATCTTGCAGCTCTCTCGAGCATCGACCCGACTCTGTATGAGGCGGCGAGCATGGACGGAGCCTCCAGATGGAAGCAGATCTGGCATGTGACGCTACCGGGACTGCGGATCACGATCGTATTGATGCTCATCCTGGCGATGGGCAGAGTCATGGAGGTTGGGTTCGATCAGGTTTACATGCTTCAGAACTCGACCGTATCCAATATATCAGAGGTCATAAGCACTTATATTTACAAAATCGGACTAATGGGCTCCCAATTCAGCTTGACCGCTGCCATGGGGTTATTCGAATCGATGGTCAGCCTTATTCTTGTCCTGATCGCCAACGCCATCGCCAGAAGGTATGGCAATGGACTATGGTAACGGGAGGAACACATGAAACCGTCTAGAGGTGAACGCATTTATTCCATCGCGGTGTATATCGTGCTGTCGATTGCAGGCTTGCTATGCTTGCTTCCGCTCGTGCATATCGCATCTTTGTCCATCAGCTCCATGCAGGCGGTAGCTTCCGGCCATGTGACGATCTATCCGGTCGGCCTATCGTTCGATGCCTATAAGCAGCTATTCGAAGGCACGCCGATTATGAAGTCCTTTATGAACAGCATATGGATTACGGTATTCGGCGTCCTGTTCAGCATGGTCTTTACCATACTGGCGGCATACCCGCTGACGCGGTCGTACTTCTTCGGCCGAAGAACGTATACGTTCGGCATCGTGTTCACGATGCTGTTCGGAGGCGGACTTATTCCCACCTACCTGACGATCCGAAGCCTGGAGCTGATCAATACGTATTGGGCGCTCTGGCTGCCCGGTCTCGTAAGCGTCTTTAATCTGCTCGTGCTGAGGACCTTTATCGAGAATATACCGAACGAGGTCGACGAGGCATCCCGCATCGACGGCTGCGGCGAATGGCGTTATCTGCTGCAGATCGTACTGCCGCTGTCCACGCCGGTGCTGGCGACGCTGGGACTGTTCTACGGAGTTGGCTATTGGAATTCCTTCTTTAACGTATTGATGTTCATTAACGATTCGGGGAAGTTCAATCTGGCGGTTCTCGTTCAACAATTGATTCAGAGTCAGATGCTGCTCTCGCAGATGAACGCTTCCGGCTCCTCGGAGCAGATCGTATTGTCTCCGGAGATGGTCAACGCGGCGGCTATTATTGTTATGGTATTGCCAATGATGGCGGTATACCCGTTCTTGCAAAAGCACTTCGTCAAAGGCGTCATGATCGGCGCCGTCAAAGGATAACGACAATCGAGAAAAAGGGGATAGTGTATATGCGAAATGCGACCAAAAAGAAATGGGCGGCAATCGCCTGCTTGCTTGCCGGAACGGCGATCTTTGCGGCATGCTCGAACGATGGCGGGGAACAGGGCGACAAGTCGCAAGGCGCCGGCTCGCAAGGCAAGTCGAAGATTACGGTGTCCATCTATGAGCGCGGCAACGTACCTCAGGAGATGGGGACGATCGACAATAACCAGTGGACGAAGTGGATTAACGAGAACGGACCGGTAGAAGCGCAATACGTACCGATACCTCGCGGCGAATCGGTCCAGAAGCTGAACCTTCTGTTCGCGTCGGGCGACGCGCCGGATGTGGTCTCCGACTTCGCCACGAGCTTCCGCGACCAGCTATATCAACAGAAGCAAATTATGGCGGTTGACGATCTGATAGCAGAGCATAGCGTCAGTTATAAGGCTTTGATGGAAAAATATCCGGAGCTTAAGAAAGCGGCCGCGAAGCCGGACGGCAAAATGTACGAGTTCGGCCGGGTTCAGCAGCTGGTAGGCTTTCAGGCGCTGTTTATCCGGAACGATTGGCTGAAGAAGCTGGATCTAAAGGTGCCGGAGACGCCGGAGGAGCTGTTTGAGGTGGCCAAGGCGTTTACGGAAAACGATCCCGACGGCAACGGCCGGAAGGATACGTTCGGCATCGCGCTGAGCGGCGAGACGGGCTCCGCCATCAACACCATGTTCCGCGACGTGGACTGGGTGCTGGAGGATGGCAAGCTGGTACGCGGCTGGGAGCAGAAAAATAAGGCGAACGAATTCAAGAAGCGGCTGTACGACGCCGGTCTTGTCGATAAGGATTTCCTCGCGGACAAGAACGGCCAGAAGGCGCAGCAGGACTGGAACAGCGGAAAGATCGGCATCTTCGTCGGACGCACCGTCGATCCCGTCAACGTGACGCAGTATTACGAGCCGCTGAAGAACAACGTGCCGGATGCCGAAGTCATCGCTATCAAGCTCCCGGCGTCCGAATATGGCCAATTCGCCATCGGCGTAAACAATCCGGTGCAGATGACGACAGTGATTAATGCCAATGCAAAAAATCCGGAAGCCGCCATGAAATATATAGACTTCATGGCATCTAAGGAAGCAGGCGAGATGCTGCGTTACGGAGTGGAGGGCACTCATTCGGTGAAAGGCGCGAACGGCTGTCTTAAGCCGCAGGATGCCGCTCTGTTCAGCAAGGAAGTATCGTGGAATATCGACTTCCAGCTTTTGATGTCCCAGATCGAGCTGGAGCCATGCGCCGGCATCTTGAGCCAGCTGGATCCCGAAAAGCCGCTGGAGAAGGAATTCCTGGAGCTGGTGAAGCAGAATAACGAGGCGAATCTGGGAGAAGGCGTCGAGTATGCTTCTATCACGCATGGCGAGCATATGCCGACGCTGTCCGACAACCTCAGCGTAATCCAGACGAATGTGTCGAAGATCAGCGACTTCTACAACAAGGCGATTGTGGCCGGAGCCTCCTACACCATTGAGCAGGCCTATGCCGAAGCTCTCGATCTGTGGAACAAGTCAGGCGGCGGGGAGCTTGCGGCCGTCTACGCGGATTGGTATGAGACGAGCAAGGATACGGCTTTCTTTGCGAAAGATATGTGGCAGTTCGCCAAGAAAGAATAGCATGCAACGATGGAGGCGGAGACCATGATGATGTTCACGGATATCGATAGAGGCAGACCAATGGCCAAAGACCCTGCCGTCGTCCGTTATGGCGATTCGTATTACATGTATTATTCGATGGCCCCCCATGTGAACAAGGAGTTGGATTCCGGCTGGGGAATCGGCATCGCCCGCAGTTACGACCTCGTGGAGTGGCAGAAAATCGGGGAAGTGCCGCAGGAACAGGAGTGCGAGCGTAACGGCATATGCGCGCCGGGAGCCGTCGTGCTGGACGGCCGCATCCATCTGTTCTACCAGACGTACGGCAACGGTCCGAAGGATGCGATCTGCCATGCCGTCTCGGAGGACGGCGTCGGCTTTCGCAAAAACGACTCCAACCCGGTATTCCGTCCGACGGGCGAATGGAATAACGGCAGGGCGATCGATGCGGATGCCATCCCGTTCGGCGGCAAGCTGCTGCTGTACTTCGCCACTCGCGATCCGCTCGGCGAAATCCAGATGCAAGGCGTGGCGACGGCGGAGCTGGACTCCGGCTTCGGCCGCGATGCATGGACGCAAGCATGCGACGAGTCGATACTGAAGCCCGAGCTGCCTTGGGAAGAAGCATGCATAGAGGCAGCGGCTCTTTGCGAGCGCGAGGGCCGATTGTATATGTTCTATGCGGGCGCGTACAACAACCGGCCGCAGCAGATCGGCTGCGCGGTCAGCGACGACGGCATACGCTGGAAGCGGCTGTTCGACGAGCCGCTGCTGCCAAACGGAGAGCCGGGAAGCTGGAACTCCAGCGAGTCCGGCCATCCCTTCCTATTTAAGGACGCGGACGGACGAACGTATTTGTTCTATCAAGGCAACGACGATATGGGCCGCTCCTGGTATCTGTCCATGACGGAGATCGGATGGCGGGACGGATTGCCTTTTATCATTCATAAGTAAGCGGAGGGCCGGTCGCGATGACCGGCTCTTATTCTTATTCGGCGCATGTCTACACAATCGGGCAGCGGCAGTCGATGAATCAGAGAGAGGGAGTGGTGCTTAGGTGCTGCAGCCTATGCAGTCCAAGCAATCCACATGGTATAATAGAGACCAATCAGAATGATTATAATCCCCATAAATAGGGTAGGTACATAAAGCGCAGCATCGGAAGCATACGCAACTGTGCTGGAAACCGAACTTTTTGAAACACCCGCTATCAGGCGCAAAGCCAAGCTTTAGGGTAGCGTTCGTCAGGCAATTATCCCACTTTTTGCGAGTCTAGCGAGTTTATCTCTTCCAAAATAGGCAAAGCTGATAGAACAGGCTTTTACTGGAAAACCGCTCCGGCGGTATGGAGGGATTAGGGATGAAGCAAATATTGTTGGTAACGGATGGCTGCTCCAATGTTGGGATGAGTCCGGTCGTCGCCGCGGCGCACGCGAAGTCGGAGGGCATCGCGGTAAACGTCGTCGGCGTGCTGGATCATGGCGATGTAGGCGAGCTGGGCGCTTCGGAGATCGACGAGATTGCGAGAGCGGGCGGCGGTCTCAGCCGGCTGGTCAACACGCGTCAGCTCTCCCAGACGGTGCAGATGATGACGCGCAAGACGGTCGTGCAGACGATTCAGCTTGCCGTGCAGAAGGAGCTTAAGCAGGTGCTGGGCAATGGCTCCATCGAGGCGTTGCCGCCCGAGAAACGCGGCGAGGTCGTGCGGGTCATCGACGAGCTCGGCGAGACGTCGGGGCTGCAGGTTGCGCTGCTGATCGACGCCAGCGCCAGCATGAAACCCAAGCTGGCCGCGGTAGAAGAGGCGATTCACGACCTGATGTTAAGCCTGCAGGCCAGGCAGGGCAAGAGCCAGATCGCGGTATTTCACTTCCCGGGCTCGCGGCATGGCGACGATTGCGTGTTGGATATGGCCTGGACGGAGCATCTTAACGGCATGCACTCCATCTTCCCCAAGCTGCAGATGGGAGGCACGACGCCGACGGGGCCGGCGATTATGCAGGTCGTCGACTACTACTTGCGGGGCCAGGACGGGGATACGGGCCGGAAAAGCAGATATGGAACGGATGGGATGATGGGTGACTACGTCGTTTAAGTTGGAGCTTAGACGGGGGACGATCGTCGTCGGCAAGTGGAAGGGAGGCCGCTACCGGGTGGAGCGCCTCCTGGGAGAAGGGGCGAACGGCAAGGTCTACCTCGTGCAGAAGGATCGGGACTGGTACGCGCTTAAGGTAGGCGCGGATGCCGTGGATCTGCAATCCGAGATTAACGTGCTGGGAACGCTTGCGAAGCAGAAGGGCCCGGGAATAGAGCCCTTCTTGTTCGACGTTGACGATCTTTACGCGCCGAACGGGAAGGAGTATCCCTTCTATATAATGCGTTACGTAAGGGGCACGACGCTGGATGCCTACTTAAAGCAGCAGGGCGCGCAGTGGTTTCCGCTCGTGGGACTGAATCTGCTCGGGAAGCTGGCCAGACTGCATAAGTCCGGCTGGGCGTTTGGCGACCTGAAGGTGGAGAACGTCATGGTCGCGGACTACGGGCATGTCGACCTCGTTGACTTCGGCGGCGTCACGGCGATCGGCAAAAGCATCCGCCAATTCACGGAGATCTACGACCGCGGCTACTGGAACTGCGGTTCCCGCACGGCGGATCCTAAATATGATCTGTTCTCATTCGCGGTGCTCTGCATCCAGCTCCATGAGCCGAAGCGTCTGCACGCGCTGACGAAGGAACTGCTGCCGCAGAACCGCTCCACGCTGGAGCTGTCGGGCCTGCTGACGAGCAGCCCCGACCTGAAGCCCGTCGCGGGCTGGTTGAAGCAGGCGCTGGAGGGCGGCTTCGCGGACGCGGCGGAGGGCGCCGAAGCATGGCGGCTGCTTATGCACCGGCGAGATACGCGGAGATCCTCCGCAACGCCGGGCTGGCTCAAGGGGTTGGCTGCTACGACGAGCGTGCTGCTCGCCATCTCGATCTACTGGCTTCTTCGCAACATGATGTAGCGGACACGAGCGGACACGAGGACACCGAGGACACGAGAATATGAGGATACGGGGACGGGACGAACGGAGGCATACATACACGATGAATGCGAATGTGCTGAAAGCGGTGGAGAAGGAGGCGGCGGAACGCGGTCTATGGCAGGACGGCGATACGATCATCGTAGCCGTCTCTGGAGGACCCGACTCCATGGCGCTGCTTCATATGCTCCATATGCTTGCGGTGCCGAGACGGCTGCGAACGATTGCCGCCCATGTCAATCACGGCTTTCGCGGCGAGGAATCGGCAGCCGAGCTGGAGCTGGTGAAGCGGTATGCGGAGAAGCTTGGCGTGCCATGCGAGACGACGACGCTTGCGCTGACTACTTATATAGAAGAAAATGCATTGAATCTCCAGGCCGCGGCGCGCGAGAAGCGGTATGCGTTCCTGCACGAGGTCGCGAAGCGATATGGAGCGTCGCGCATTGCCTTGGCTCACCACGGCGACGATCAGGCCGAGACCGTGCTGATGCGGGTCATACGCGGCGCGGGACTGTCCGGCTTGTCCGGCATTCCTGCCAAACGGAGCGAAAATAATGTGGAACTCATCCGCCCGCTATTGCGTATGAACAAGTCAGACCTTCTGGCATACTGCGAGGAGGGAGATATCCCCTACAGCACGGACAGCAGCAATCTGGAGCGGCATTACTTCCGCAACACGGTGCGGCTCGACATTCTTCCTTACTTGTCACAGTTCAATCCCCAGCTGCCGCTGTCGCTGCAGAGGCTCGCCGAAGTGGCGGGCGAGGAGGATGACTTTATGGCAAGCCAAGCGGCCTCGGCGTTCGAGACGGTCGTGCGGGTAGAAGACGGGGAATACGCCGTTTCCTGCTGCGATTTGCAGGGTCTGCACATCGCTTTACAAAGGAGATTGATTAAACTAATATTAAGTTATCTTTCGCAAGATACTGAAAACATATCCTGGAGCGGCATTGAGCGAATGCGCTTCGCCGCCGCTACGGAAGCGCCGTCGACTTGGCGTCATGACGCGGGCAGCGGAGTTCGCTGTTTAAGGGAATACGACACCATGCGATGGATAAAGATCCCTCCGGAAGGAGGAGGCCTGGAACCCGGCCGTTATGTTTATGAGATACGGGAGGGGATGGCGTACATACACGCAGTATCCGCCGGCTGGACGTTCCGGCTGCAATGGCTGGACGCGGCATCTTCCGGGAGGCCGAGACCGGCCTCGCGAAGCGAAGCGATATTCGACGCGTCGGAGCTCCGTTTCCCGCTGATGATTCGCAATCGCCTTCCAGGCGACAGAATTCATGTTTTAGGATTAAATGGGTCGAAAAAAGTGCAAGATATGTTCGTTGACGAGAAGATCCCTCCATCCGGCAGGGCAACCTATCCGCTGTTATGCGATTCGGAGGGGAGGCTGCTGTGGATTCCGGGCATTCGAAGATCGTCCCATGCCCTCGCGGGGGAAGGCAGTCGCAAGCTGCTTCATATTACAGCATCGACTGGCGAATAAGAAGCAAGGGTCTATTCATAAACATAGGTATAGCGTAGGGGGATTATCACTTTGCAGAATGACATTAAGGAAGTACTATACAGCGAAGAGCAGATTCAAGCAAAGGTATCAGAACTCGGCGCACGGCTGAGCGCGGACTTCGAGGGGCGCAATCCGCTCGTTATTTGCGTTCTAAAGGGTGCGTTTATTTTCATGTCCGACCTCGTCAAGGTTATCTCGGTGCCGCTCGAGATCGATTTTATGGCCGTATCCAGCTATGGCGCGTCGACCAAGTCGTCGGGCGTCGTAAAGATTATCAAGGATCTGGATGTAGCCGTAGAAGGGCGCGACGTTCTGATCGTCGAGGATATCATCGACAGCGGTCTGACGCTAAGTTACCTGATTGACGTACTGGAGCACCGCGGTTCGAAATCGGTGACGGTCGTCACTTTGTTCGACAAGCCGGCCCGCCGCGCTGTGGACTTGCAGCCGCATTACAAGGGCTTCACCCTCCCGG
This sequence comes from Paenibacillus sp. MY03, assembly GCF_002165585.1. Classification (NCBI taxonomy): domain Bacteria; kingdom Bacillati; phylum Bacillota; class Bacilli; order Caryophanales; family Paenibacillaceae; genus Paenibacillus; species Paenibacillus sp. MY03. The sequence continues at coordinate 21,575 of NZ_MXQD01000052.1, forward strand.
ACGAGTTCGTCGTAGGTTACGGCCTCGATTTCGCGGAGAAGTACCGCAACCTTCCTTACATCGGCATTTTGAAGCCGGAAGTGTACGAGAAATAAATCGCGCTTTATACCTGGCAGGAGGACTGATTCCGGCTCTATTGTGATGGAAAGTCATGCTATGGTAAAATATCTAAAGCGTCTGAGAGGAGGTAGGGGATGAATCGGATCATCCGAAATACTGGTTTTTATTTGATCATCTTTTTGGTTACCGTTGGCATTTTCCAATATATTAGCGGCCAGGGGGACAACACCAAGCCGTTAAGATATGACGAGCTGCGGTCTCAGATTGAGGCTGGCAACGTGTCGGAGCTGACCGTGAAGTTCGACAATCAGTCCTACTTCATAACGGGCAAATATAAAAACACCCCCGAGGGTGTGGAGAGCGAGAACTTCACCTCCCGCGTCGGCAACAGCGCAGAGGCTAAGATCGCGGAGTGGTCGGAGCAATTCGGCTTCGAGCTGACGAACAAGGAGATGGACACGCCGAGCTTCTGGGTCACGTTCCTGACATCCATCATCCCGTTCATCCTGCTCTTTGTCCTGTTCTTCTTCCTGATGAACCAGGCACAGGGCGGCGGCGGCAAGGTCATGAACTTCGGCAAGAGCCGCGCGAAGCTCTACAACGAAGAGAAGAAGCGCGTCACGTTCGAGGACGTGGCCGGAGCGGATGAGGAGAAGCAGGAGCTGGTGGAGGTCGTCGACTTCCTGAAGGATCCCCGCAAGTTCAATCTCGTCGGCGCGCGCATACCGAAGGGCGTACTGCTCGTAGGTCCTCCGGGTACCGGTAAAACCTTGCTTGCGCGCGCGGTAGCGGGCGAAGCGGGCGTACCGTTCTTCAGCATCTCGGGCTCCGACTTCGTGGAGATGTTCGTCGGCGTCGGCGCATCCCGCGTACGGGACCTGTTCGAGAACGCCAAGAAGAACGCGCCTTGTATTATCTTCATCGACGAGATCGACGCGGTCGGCCGCCAGCGCGGCGCCGGACTTGGCGGCGGTCACGACGAGCGCGAGCAGACGCTCAACCAGATGCTGGTCGAGATGGACGGCTTCGGCTCCAACGAAGGCATCATTATTATCGCCGCGACGAACCGCGCGGATATTCTTGACCCGGCGCTGTTGCGTCCAGGCCGTTTCGACCGTCAGATTACGGTTGACCGTCCAGACGTTAAGGGCCGTGAAGCTGTACTGAAGGTTCATGCTCGCAACAAGCCGCTTACGGGCGAAGTAAAGCTGGACGTGATCGCGAGGCGCACGACGGGCTTCAGCGGCGCGGATCTGGAGAACTTGCTTAACGAAGCTGCGCTTCTGGCAGCCCGCCGCAACAAAAAAGAGATCAACATGGTCGACATCGACGACGCGATCGATCGCGTCATTGTCGGCACAGAGAAAAAGAGCCGCGTCATCAGCGACCGCGAGAAGCGGATCGTGGCTTATCACGAGGCTGGTCACACCATTGCCGGCTTCTTCCTGGAACATGCGGATCAGGTTCATAAGGTTACCATTATTCCGCGCGGACGCGCGGGAGGCTACGTCATCATGCTGCCTAAGGAAGACCGCATGCTGGTGACGAAGCAGGAGCTCCTGGACAAAGTGACAGGTCTCCTTGCTGGCCGCGTCGCCGAGGAGATCTTTATCGGCGAGATCGGTACAGGCGCTTACAGCGACTTCAAGTCCGCAACAGGCATCGTACGCAGCATGATCATGGAATACGGCATGAGCGACAGACTCGGCCCTATGCAATTCGGCAGCACTCAAGGTCAAGTATTCCTGGGCCGCGACATTGGCCACGAACAGAATTACTCGGATGCGATTGCATACGAGATCGACCAAGAGATGCAGACCATCATCAACGATTGTTACGACCGTGCCAGAAAGTTGTTGAACGAGAAGAGCGAAGAGATGCATCTGATCGCGAACACGCTTCTGACGGAAGAGACGCTGGAGATGGATCAGATCAAGTCCCTTATCGAGAAAGGCACGATGCCGACAGGCGGAGAAGGCGGCGGTACGCCGTCCGAAGCGTCCACGGCGGAGCCGATTATCGACGAGATCGGCGACGTGAAGGTGCGCATCCAGCCTCGCGAGGATGTCGATCCGAAGCCGGAGACGCCGGAAGGCGGAGGTTCTTCTTCCGAAGGCGATCCGAACAACAAAGCTTAAAGCTTAATGTTAGCTATACCCATAGCAAGTACGGACGTCCCGTCCCTCTCTCTGGAGAGGGCGGGACGTTTTTTTGTTTTTTGCAAAAATACAGGCAGGCATATGATTTCGACTTACTGTTTCTATATTTCTCGGAATGAGCGCGCTGCGCCGCGGCTGCAACCCGAGGAAAATCGGGTTAGAGCGAGCCGCGGAGCGACTTGGGGATGAAACAGCCTAATTTTTGAAATATTGGAAAGTAATTCGCAATATTTTTCTATATTGCTCGGAATGAAACACTCTGCCCCACCAGAAGACTGCACAGCCGTTCACCTTGGCAAATGAACTTGCCTAAGATAGCGCTCAATAGGGATCTCATCATTCCAAGTCACCCGTTAAGGTGGCTTGTTCTTGTATGCGATGCTGCAAACGGTTGGTGACCGAATATGGTGGAAAAATCCGCTATATTGCGTCGATGCAGGCAGAGGAGGGCGAATGTAGCGGAGAAATCCACTATATTGCGTCGCTGAAGGCAGAGGTGAGCAAATGTAGCGGAGAAATCCACTATAGTGCCTCGAAGCAGGCAAAGACGAGCAAATATAGTGGAGAAATCCACCATAGTGCCTCGAAGCAGGCAAAGACGAGCAAATATAGTGGAGAAATCCACTATATGGCGTCGATGTAGGCAGAGGTGAGCAAATGTAGCGGACAAATCCGCTATATTGCGTCGCTGAAGGCAGAGGTGAGCAAATGTAGAGGAGAAATCCACTATAATGCCTCGATGCAGGCAGAGGAGAGGGAATGTAGCTGAAAAATCCACGATATCGCACCAACACGGTCTGTGCACGATCAGTATCGCCGTATCGCCCGGGCCGCACATGCTAATTCCTTTAGCCATCGCTGCGCGGTTACGTTAGCAGTCGGATATAGGTGGAGCGGGGTCCAAGCCATTGGCGGTGTTCGACGCACAGGTACGGAGCTTATGGAGGGTAAGGGGAGTAAATGTTTTGCAAACACATTGAAATAATAGCGGCAGGAATTAGCAATACTACATACGAGCTGCCACACCATATCACATCACTTGTACATTGTACAAAAAGGGGAGATTGCGGCAATGAAAAAAACGTACAGCATGATGTTTTCGCTGCTACTCGCAATTACGCTGGTACTGTCCGGCTGCGGGGCGGGCAAGAATAACACCGCCAACCCGGGAGCGGGCACCGGCGGAAATAAAGTGGAGTCCGACGAAACAGGCAAGGACTTCCGGATCGGCATGGTAACGGACGTAGGCGGCGTTAACGATAAGTCCTTCAACCAGAGCGCTTGGGAAGCTCTGAAACGAGTAACTGCAGAGACCAGCGCTCAGACGAAGTTCCTGGAGTCCAAGGGCGAGGCCGACATGGAGCCGAACCTTAACAACTTCGTACGGGAAGGCTTTGATCTAACTTGGGGAATCGGTTTTTTGTTTACGGACGCGGTCGCGAAAGTAGCCAAGGAGAACCCGGATGCGAAGCTGGCCGTTATCGATACGGTCGTTGATGCGCCGAACGTGACGTCCATCACTTTTGCCGAACATGAAGGTTCGTTCCTGGTGGGCGTTGTGGCGGGCTTGATGACGAAGACGGACAAGATCGGCTTCGTGGGCGGACTTGAAATTCCCGTTATCAAACGTTTCGAAGCCGGCTTTCTGGCCGGCGTAAAAGCCGTGAAGCCTGACATTAAAGTCAACGTGGTATACACGGGCGCGTTCGATAAGCCGGATCTTGGCAAGAGCGCCGCGGCTACGATGTACAATAGCGGCATCGACATCATTTTCCACGCGTCCGGCGGTACGGGCAATGGCGTATTTAACGAAGCCAAGGACCGTAAGAAAAACGGCAAGGATGTATGGGTAATCGGGGTAGACAAGGACCAGTCGCTGGAATTCGGCGACGACGTTACGCTGACATCCATGATGAAAGGCGTAGAGACGGCTGTGCACAAGGTGTCGAGAGATCTGATCGCTGGCAACTGGCAAGGCGGCTCGGTGCAGGAGCTTGGTCTGAAGGACGACGCGGTTGGGTTGCCGGAGACCTCGAAGGCTAACGTCCCTGAGGAAGTATTGAAGCAAGTCGAAGAGTTCAAGGGCAGGATCGTTAGCGGCGAAATTACCGTTCCGACCAAATAAGCGGAAATCCACAGCGATAGCCATAACCACATTGTTCGTTCGTTTGTTGAAGCAGCGAGACCGGCAAGAGCCGGTCTTGTGCCGTTTGCTTAAAGTGCTGTTCAAAAAGTTTTTCACTTTCGTGATTGTCGGGAAATACAGGAAAGAATGGTTTCTTGGGGCATGGGGGAAGAGGAAGCCAACCAATCGTATGGCCTAATCGGAAGTAACGGGAAAAGTTCCCCCTAATCTTAAAGAATCGAGCTTTCTGCTTGTCTTAAAGGGAAAAGTGCCCACTAATCTTGTGGGTTTTGCTCAATGTAGGGATTCGATCGAAATTAGAGGGAGGAAATCCCTCTAAAACCTGGAAAATGGCGAGAATGGGGCAATTAGAGGGAGCTTTTCCTCTTATCCAGGAAGAATGATGATCGCCCCGTATAGGAAGATGTTTTTCTTATCTCTTGACTGGAATACCAGGCATGCAGACATTATATGCGGATCCCGGGAGTGATTAGGAATGGGTCAGAGCGGGGCAGTCGTACAGTTAAAGGGAATTACGAAACGATTTCCCGGACTGGTGGCGAACGATTCCATCGACTTGGAGCTGAAGAAAGGCGAGATCCATGCCTTGCTTGGGGAGAACGGCGCCGGCAAGTCGACGCTGATGAATATTCTGTTCGGCCTATATCAGCCGGACGAAGGGGAAATCTGGATTAACGGCGAGCGAACCGTCATTGACGGGGCTTCCAAGGCGATCGAGCTGGGCATTGGCATGGTGCATCAGCATTTCAAGCTGGTACAACCGTTTACGGTAGCGGAGAATATCGTTCTCGGCGATGAACCGAAGAAAGGCTTGAAGATCGACTACAAGCTCGCGAATCAGAGGGTACGAGAGATCTCCGGGCGTTATGGATTGAAGGTAGATCCGCAAGTGCGGATTCAAAATATTACGGTAGGCATGCAGCAACGGGTAGAGATTCTGAAAACATTGTATCGCGGCGCGGAAATCGTCATCTTTGACGAACCGACGGCCGTGCTTACCGTGCAAGAGATCGAGGAGCTAATCCAAATTATTCGGAATCTGGCCGCCGAAGGCAAGTCCATCATCATCATCACGCACAAGCTCAAGGAAGTGATGGCGCTCGCGAACACCGTGACGGTCATCCGCCGCGGCAAAGTCGTCCGCACGCTGCCGACAAGCGGCACGAACGAACGGCAGCTGGCGGAGCTGATGGTCGGCCGCGATGTGTCGTTCGAGGTCGAGAAGTCGCAGGCGAAGCCTGGCGAGGTGGTGCTGGACATTCGGAATCTTCGGATGAAGGGCGATCAAGGCAAGCCGGCGCTGGACGGTACAACGTTGCAGGTGCGGGCGGGCGAAATTTTTGGCATCGCAGGGGTAGACGGCAACGGTCAGAGCGAACTGATCTATGCCATTACCGGCATGCGCAAGGTACAAGAAGGCAATGTGTTTCTTAACGGCTCCGATCTGACGAACAAGTCGCCGCGCGACATCTCCGCGGCGGGCGTCGGCCATATCCCGGAGGATCGCCATAAGCATGGGCTGGTGCTGGACTTCTCTGTTAGCGAAAACATGATTCTGAACACGTACTTTCAGCCGGAATACGGCCGTTATGGTTTCGTGGACTTTAAGGCGATGGACAAGCTTGCGGCGGATCTCGTGGGCGAATACGACGTTCGGCTGTCAGGCATCCATACGGATGCAAGAGCGTTGTCCGGCGGCAATCAGCAGAAGGCTATTATCGGGCGGGAGCTGCACAAGGACCCCGACCTGATCATCGCGGTACAGCCGACGCGCGGTCTCGACATCGGCGCGATCGAATTCGTACATAATCGGCTCGTGGAGGCCCGAAATGGCGGCAAGGCCATCCTGCTCGTCTCCTTCGAGCTGGATGAGCTGTACGCGTTGTCTGACCGAATCGCGGTCATGTACGAAGGGAAGCTGGTCGGAGAGGTGGATGCAGACAACCGCAACGACGAAGAGCTCGGTCTGCTTATGTCGGGCAACACGGATACAGCCGGGATTCCGGGACAAAGGGGGAGCTAGCGGGATATGGACACGACCAAAAAAATATTCAACAAATCCTCGCTTCTCGTCCCGCTGGTCTCCATTGTACTGGGTCTGATTATTGGAGCGATCGCGATGCTGGCCGGCGGGTACAATCCCATTTTGGCTTACACCTCCCTCTTCGAAAGATTGTTCGGCAGCCCCTACCATATGGGCGAGGCGATTCGGGCCATCACGCCGCTTATCTTTACTGGCATCGCGGTAGCTTTTGCCTTCCGGACAGGACTGTTCAATATCGGGGTAGAGGGTCAATTCGTTATGGGAATGACGGGGGCGACGTTGATCGGCGTGCTCCTGGATTTGCCGTGGTACATTCATGGACCGCTCGCCATTGTGACGGGTGCCTTGTTCGGGGGATTATGGGCCGGAATTGTCGGCTTCCTTAAGGCGACGAGGGGCGTTAACGAGGTCATCTCGTCCATCATGTTGAATTGGACGGCGCTGTACCTTGCCAATTACATCGTTGCTGCATTTTTGCTGGAGCCGGGCCAACAGAAATCGAGGCCGATCCACGCCTCCGCGCTTATGCATATCGACTGGCTGATCGAGCTGATGGACAGGGCCAGAATGCACTGGGGCACCTTGATCGCCTTGCTTGGCGTAGCGGTGTTCTATCTGCTGCTCTGGCGTACGAAACAAGGCTACGAGCTGCGCGCGGTTGGCCATAATCCCGACGCGGCGCTGTATGCGGGGATGAACGTCAACCGGACGATCGTCAAATCGATGATGATCAGCGGCGTGTTCGCAGGTCTGGGCGGGGTATTCGAGGTGCTCGGCGTATTCGGAAATCAAACCATTATGGCAGCATCCCCGGGATACGGCTTCGACGGCATCGCGGTTGCGTTGCTCGGCGGCAATACGCCAGTCGGCGTGCTGCTTGCCTCCATTCTGTTCGGCGGACTCAGCTACGGTTCTTCCGGCATGAGCTTTGGCGCCGGCGTTCCTTCGGAGATCGTCCGGATCGTAATCGGTTCCGTTATTTTCTTTGTAGCCGCTCATGGCATCGTAAAATATATGCTGAAGCCGTTTATGCAGAAGCGCTCGGCGGACAAGCGGAAGGAGGCGGCTTGACATGGAGGTATGGGGTCAACTTATCAATACGACGCTGGTGTTCTCTACCGCGCTTATCTTCGCTGCCTTGGGAGGCATGTTCTCGGAGCGTTCCGGCGTTGTCAACATCGGCCTGGAGGGTTTGATGGTATCCGGCGCGTTCGCCGCCGCGGTTGCGACGCATTCGGCATCGGAGGCGGGCTTCGGAAGCGGTTCGCCTTGGATCGGATTGATCGCCGCCGTTGTCTACGGCGTGTTGTTTTCGCTTCTGCACGCGGTGGCAACTATTACATTTAAGTCGGATCAGACGGTCGTCGGCGTCGTCATTAACATCCTGGCGCTTGGCGTCGCGATCTACTTTACGCGCAGTCTGTATGATGGATCGGTGCAGACGCCCCAGCTATACGACGTATTTTCCAAGGTGTCGATTCCCTTATTGACAGACATCCCGATCCTCGGGGAAGGGTTTTTCCATGCGTACCCGACGACCTATATCGTGGCCATACTGGTCGCCGTCAGCTTTTTCATACTCTTTAAGACGCCGTTCGGACTGCGCCTGCGCGCTGTAGGGGAGCATCCCAGCTCCGCTGACACGGTCGGCATCAACGTATCCAGGTATCGCTACATTGGCGTTATGCTGAGCGGCGCGCTGGCCGGACTCGGCGGCGCAACGATTACGTTGACGACCACGAGCAGCTTCGCGTACAACACGATCTCCGGCCAGGGCTTCATCGCGCTGGCGGCGCTCATCTTCGGCAAGTGGAATCCGCTCGGACTTGCCGGAGCGGCCGTCTTCTTCGGCTTCGCGCAAGCGATCCGGAACTTCGCCCAACTGTTCGACTGGTCGAAGAACATCCCAACGGAAGTGTTCTACATGCTGCCGTATGTCCTCACCTTGATCGTGCTCGCTGCCGCGGTCGGCCGCTCGAGCGCCCCGTCGGCGCTTGGACAGCCTTATGATCCTGCGAGGCGATGACTTCTTGAAACATGCCGGACCTGAGCTGACCCTTGGTCTGGTTTTTTCTATTTTGAAGGCTGTGCATGCTGCGAAGAACTAAGAAGAAGCTGCCGCAAGAGTGCCGTTCAGGGTGCGACTCTTATATTCAACCAAATGGTTGACTAAAATAGGCGAAGGAAGTATACTTAACTACATGGTTGAATATCCGATAAACGAAGAACAGTTGGATCAAGTGTTTCATGCGCTGTCCGACCCGACACGCAGAGGAATGGTGCGTATGCTGGCGCAAGAGGAACGCACGGTGACGGAGCTTGCTGCTCCGTTCGACATGTCGCTGGCCGCGGCGTCCAAGCATATCAAGGTTTTGGAGCAAGCAGGGCTGCTGCAGCGGACTGTGCATGGACGCACGCATACCTGCAAGCTGGATTCCAGGGTGCTGGCGCGGGCGACGCGGTATTTGCAGTTCTACGAGAGGTTTTGGAGCGCGCAGTTCGACACGCTGGAGATGGAGCTCAACAAGGCGAAAAGCGAGGAACATTAAGTCGACCTACAGACAGAGGGGAGGGAATTGGGATCATGCACGAAACAAAGGAGGATCACGCATCTTATACGACGTTGACGATGGTTCGCCAGTTTGACGTCAAGCCGGAGCGGTTATTCGATGCCTGGATCAACCCGCAGATGATGCGCAAATGGCTGATGACTATGGAAGCGACCAACAAGGTGGCGACATGCGACCCTCGCGTGGGAGGCACATGGGAAATCGTCGATGTCCGGGATGGCGTTGAGTACAGGGCGATTGGCGAGTACTTGGAGGTGGATCCTCCGCACAAGCTGGTGCTTACGTTCCGCATGCCGCAATTCAACGATTCGGTGGACACATTGACGGTGAAGATCAAGCCGCTCGGCAAAGGCTGCGAGATGGTATTTACCCAAGTCATCCGCGTTCCGCATGAGGAAGGCTGGAGAGAGGCCGAGATTGCAAGGGCGATGCAGGAATACCACGATGGTTCGCAGCATGGCTGGAACCTGATGTTCGTAGGATTGCAGCAGCTTCTAATGGCTCAGGAGAACGAAGGTTAGTCTTCGAGTTGGAAAAACGCATGCAAGTAAGTACTTAATTATAAAAAGGAGAGGTGCAACATGCAGAAAATTAATACGTTCTTGATGTTCGAGGGACAAGCAGAGGAAGCGATGAACTTCTACATATCTTTGTTCGAGGATTCCGAGGTGCTGAGCATGACCAAGTACGGTCCTGAAGGCCCGGGCCGCGAAGGATCGATCATACATGCTTCGTTTGCGCTGAAGGGTCAAACTTATATGTGCATCGACAGCCATGTTAAGCACGGATTCACGTTTACGCCGGCCATCTCTCTTTACGTCCACTGCGAATCGGAAGAGGAGATCGAAACGCTGTGCGGCAAGCTGCTTGATGGCGGAAGTGCGCTTATGCCGCTAGGGGAGTATGGCTTTAGCAAGAAATTTGCTTGGGTCAAGGATCGTTTTGGCGTTACCTGGCAGTTGAACCTGGCTTAATGTTATTGGAATGCCCGAATGAAGCAAACGCACTAGCTGCAATGAAGCTCGCCTCGCTGGCTGGCTTCTTTTTGCTTTTTTCCGTATGATCATTTGCAGAAGCTTGATTTGGACTTGCATAAGGAGCAATGCAACCTGAATGACAGCAATCGGAAGCAATCAAAGCTTAATATCCATTAAATACTGCGCGAAGGCGATAATTGGGCTCCCAAGCGGCTCAGAACGCGTATTCCTCCATTGACATACCCCTCTGTCAAGTGTAAATTAAATCTTAATTACACAACCGTAACTGCTACTGTCTGGAACGATGGGGGTCGACGCGGAATCCCGATGCATTTTGATATAGAGAAACAATGGGTCGGGAATGAAGAGTAAGCATGGTCTACAATGATAAACCGCTTTTTGGGTCACACTAAAGGTAATGGAATCCCATAGTTTGTGCATCAATTCACAAAGTTGGCGAAGACTCGGACAAAATGACGTGGAGTACCGCATGAAGGAACGAGAACAGCCGCATCAAGATATAACTGGACGGAATGGGACGAGCGACGAGGAGTTTCGCTGCAGATGCCGAGAACATGGCGGCAGGGCGGATGCAAGAGCGCTGATGAGCCCATATCCCTCATAAGAGGAGAGGATCTAACGTGGAAGCACTGGCACTGGAACGCAAGGCGGAACAAAACCGCGAGCTGCGCGAGAAGCTGATGCAATTGAAGAAGGAACGCAACGCTATCATTCTTGCTCATTACTATCAACGCGACGAAATTCAGGAGGTGGCGGACTTCCGCGGCGACTCGTTCCTGCTGGCGCAGAAGGCTGCCCAGACGGACGCGGACGTCATCGTATTCTGCGGCGTGCACTTCATGGGCGAGAGCGCAAAGATTTTGGCGCCGAACAAGACGGTCATCATTCCCGACGAACGTGCGGGCTGCCCTATGGCGGATATGGTTAACGTCGACGGACTGCGCAAGCTAAAGGCTCAGCATCCCAATGCGAAGGTCGTCACGTACATCAACTCGTCGGCCGAGATCAAGGCGGAGACGGATATTTGCTGTACGTCGGCTAATGCCGTCAAGGTCGTCAATTCGGTGGAAGGCGACGAGGTGATCTGGGTACCGGACAAGAACCTCGGCCACTACGTGCAGCAGAACACCGACAAAAAGATGATCATCTGGGAAGGTTACTGCAACACGCACGATATGCTCACCGTCAAGGACGTCGAAGAGATGAAGGCGAAGTATCCGAACGCGCAATTCGTCGTGCATCCGGAGTGCCGTCCAGAGGTTGTCGAGCTGGGCGACTTCGTCGGCAGCACGACGGCGATCATCAAGTATTGCCGCGAGTCCGATTGCCAGGAGTTTATCGTCGGCACGGAAGACGGCACCGGCTACCAGCTGCGTCTGGACAGCCCCAACAAGACATTCCATTTTGCATCCAAATATTTGGTCTGCCCGAACATGAAGGTTAACAATTTGAAGAAGCTCGTGAAGTGTCTGGAGACGATGCAGCCTCAAATCTACGTGCCCCCTCATGTAGCGGAACAAGCCCGTCTGTCGCTCGAGCGCATGCTGCTGGTGAAGTAGCATGCGCTGCTCCCTTATTGGGGCAGTCGCGACAGTCCGGTCAGGTTAGGCAGCAGCACTCCGTAAGAGCAACATAGCAAGCCTGAAGCTTAGATGCACGCCAAATCAGGAGGAGCACACATGATTCCTAGATACCTCATCGACGTGGAGCTGGATACGCTGCCGGTCGTAGAGAAAGATGTCATTGTCATCGGGGCCGGCATTGCCGGTCTTTTTACCGCTATACGCTCGAGCGAACAGCATTCGGTGCTGATGATCACGAAGAAATCATTGCTTGACAGCAATACGCGCTACGCGCAAGGCGGCATCGCGGCCGTTATATCCGAGGACGATTCGCCGGCCTACCATCGGCAGGACACGCTGATCGCCGGAGCCGGCCTATGCGACGACGAAGCCGTCGACGTGCTGGTGCACGAAGGGCCTAAGGGCGTACGCAGCCTCATCAAAATGGGCACCCAGTTCGACCTCGAAAACGGCGAGTTCGCCTTGACCAAGGAAGGCGCTCACAGCCAGCGCCGCATCCTCCATGCCAACGGCGACGCGACCGGCTATGAGATTGTCCGCGCGCTCTCGGAGACGGCCATGTCGACGCCGGGCATCGAGGTATGGGACGATCACTTCGTTATCGACCTTGTGACGGAGGATGGCGTCTGCTGCGGAGCTATCGTGCAAAAGCCCAGCGGAGAGCGGCTGTTCGTGCGCGGCAAGGCGACTATTCTATGCTCCGGCGGCGCGGGTCAGCTATACCGCTACACGACGAATCCCGAAGTCGCGACCGGCGACGGCGTAGCTATGGCTTACCGCGCAGGCGCTTACATACGAGACCCCGAATTTATCCAGTTCCATCCCACTTCGCTCTGCTATCCCGGCGCGCCAAGGTTTCTGATCTCGGAAGCCGTTCGCGGCGAGGGAGCCGTCCTGCGGAATATCAGGGGCGAGCGTTTTATGCACAAATATCACGAGCAGCTGGAACTTGCGCCGCGCGACGTCGTCGCCCGGGCGATCGTCAGCGAGATGGAGGAGACGCGTTCCACCTTCGTCTATATCGATATCACGCATGAATCGGCGGAGATGGTGAAACATCGCTTCCCTACGATCTACCAAACCTGTTTGACATACGGCCTCGATCTGACGTCCGACTGGATTCCCGTCGCTCCTGCGATGCACTATATGATGGGCGGAGTAAAGACGGATCTTAACGGCGAGACGAATATCAAGCGGCTCTTCGCCTGCGGCGAAGTGTCGTCGACGGGCGTTCACGGCGCGAACCGGCTGGCGAGCAACTCGCTCTCCGAGGCGATCGTCTACGGGCGCCGCATCATTAAGCGTATCGAGGAGCTGGGACCGAACGACGTCCAGCCAAAGGTCGTCAATAAGGTTGTCCGCAGCTCCGTCTCCATGCAAGCCGTGGTAGAGCGCCGACTGAAGCTGCAGAAGGTCATGGTCCGGTATGCGGGTTTGCGGCGCAATGAAAACGGTCTGCGCAAAGGTCTGGAGGAGCTGAAGCGGCAATTGCCGATCTTCCAGGCTACGTTGACGGAACGCGAGCAATACGAGTTCGCCAACTTGCTGACCTGCGCGCTTCTCACGACGGAAGCGGCGCTGCAGCGTGAGGAGAGCCGCGGCGCGCATTACAGGGAGGACTTCCCGGCGAAGGACGATCTTGTATGGCGCAAGCATACGATCCTACATCATACTCAAGGCATAACCGAGGAGCGAATAGAACATGTTTGAATGGACGACGGGCGGGTACGACGAAGCGCTGCGGACCCAGATTAGAAGCTGGCTGGCCGAAGACATCGGCAACGGCGATATTACGACCGAGACGACGATACCGGCCGATTCGCAGTCCAAGGCCGTGATCCACGTAAAGGAGAGCGGCATCATCGCGGGCATTCCGGTGGCGAAGCTTGTATTTGAGGTCGTCGATCCTTCCCTTGTCTTTACCGCGCTTGTCCGGGATGGGGACTCGGTGACAAAGGGTACGGTTATTATAGAGGTGGAAGGCAGCACGCATAGCCTGCTGACGGGGGAGCGTCTGGCGCTTAACCTGATGCAGCGGCTGTCCGGCATCGCCACCAAGACGAATGCTTTCGTGCAGAAGCTGCAAGGGCTTCCCGCACGTCTCGTGGACACTCGCAAAACAACTCCCGGCCACCGTCTGCTGGAGAAATACGCGGTACGGGTAGGAGGCGGAGCCAACCATCGGTTCGGCCTATACGACGCCGTCATGATTAAGGACAACCATATCAAGGGCGCGGGCGGCATCACGGCAGCCGTACAGGCTTCGCGGAGCCGCATTCCGCATACGATGAAGATCGAAGTGGAGACGGAGTCGATCGCGCAGGTCGAGGAGGCTCTGGCTTGCGGCGCGGACATCATCATGCTGGACAACATGGACAACGAACGAATGACAGAGGCGGTCAAGCTGATCAAAAGCCGCTCCCCGCATGTTATCGTCGAAGCTTCCGGCGGCGTGAATCTGGATACGATTCATGGCATCGCCGCATGCGGCGTTGACGTCATCTCCGTCGGCGGACTCACCTACTCGTTCAATGCGCTGGACATCAGTCTGGACCTGGGCGAGAAGAAGGGCGGTTCTTCGCAATGATTTTGGTCATCGACGTTGGCAACACTAACATCGTTATTGGCGTCTATAAGGGTATGGAGCTGCTTCATCATTGGCGTCTCAGCACCAACCGCTCTGCCACCGTGGACGAGTATGGCATCAACATACACAATTTGTTCGGCTACGCGGGCATCAAGACGGATCAGATCGAGGGCGTCATTATCTCCTCCGTCGTTCCGCCGCTTATGCGCATGCTGGAGCAGCTGTGTCTCAAATACATGCGCAAGGCGCCGCTTATCGTGGGTCCCGGCGTAAAGACGGGGCTTAATATTCGGTACGAAAACCCGCGCGAGGTGGGGGCGGACCGAATCGTCAACTCCGTGGCCGGCATCGAGAAGTACGGCACGCCGCTTATCGTGGTGGATTTCGGCACGGCGACGACGTTCGACTACATCGACGAGGGTGGCAATTACCTCGGCGGCGCGATCGTGCCGGGCATCGGGATCTCGACGGAGGCGCTGTATCAGCGCGCCGCGAAGCTGCCGCGCATCGAGCTGGCGAAGCCGAAGAGCGTCATTGGACGCAATCCGGTGACGTCGATGCAGGCGGGCATTATTTTTGGCTATGCGGGGCAGGTTGACGGGATTGTGGGCAGAATCAAGGCCGAATTCGGCGTAAAGCCCAGAGTCGTCGCGACGGGCGGATTGGCTGAGCTGATCGCCGCAGAATCGGATACAATAGAAGAAGTGGATCCTCTACTGACGTTGGAAGGTCTTCGCATTATCTACGAACGGAATCAGGAGGGGCAATCATAATGGAGCAAGGGCAATTGAACGACATTCTGGTGCGCGGAACGGCCTGGGGCGGCAAAATTCGCGTGTTCGCCTGCCGGACGACCAATCTGGTGGAAGAGCTTCGCCGCAGACATGATACGTTCCCGACGGCTACGGCCGCGCTGGGCCGGACTTTATCCGTCGGCGCGATGATGGGCGCGATGCTCAAGGGCAAGGAGAAGCTGACGATTCAAGTAAAGGGCGACGGACCGATCGGACAAGTCGTCGTTGACGCGAATGCGGATGGCGAAGTGCGCGGCTATGTGGAGAATCCTCAGGCGCATCATGGCAGTAACGAACATGGCAAGCTCGACGTGGCAGGCGCGGTCGGCACGAGCGGTTATGTGCACATTACGAAGGATCTGGGGCTTAAGGAGCCGTATCGCGGCAGTGTTCCGATTATTTCGGGCGAGCTCGCGGAGGACTTCACCTATTATTTTGCGGTATCGGAGCAGACGCCTTCGGCGGTTGGCGTGGGCGTGCTGGTGGATACCGACAATTCGGTGCTTCATGCGGGCGGCTACATCGTACAACTGCTGCCGGGTCTAAGCGATGCGGAGATTACGCGTCTGGAACAAGCGATCGGGGTTATGCCGCCGGTCACGACGCTGCTGTCGCAAGGCGAGACGCCCGAAGGGCTGCTTAAGCGGGTTGTGGGCGAGGATGTCGTTATTCATAGCACGATGGATCTTGCCTTTAAGTGCCAATGCACCGCCGAGCGCGTGGAGCAGACGTTGATCAGTTTGGGGCAGCAGGAAATTCAGAACATTATCGACGAAGACGGCCAAGCGGAAGTCGTCTGCCACTTCTGCAACGAGGCATTTACTTTTGGACAAGCGCAGCTGGAGCAGTTGTTGGAGCAGGCCAAACCTAAGCCAGTTCAATAACCGGAGGCCAGGAAACTATGAAAAGAGGAGAAGTGCTGAAGGCAGTCGTCATTCTGCAAGCGATCTGCTTGATTGCGCTGACGGGGGCCGTGCTGGTAAAGATGTTGC
The DNA here is from genome assembly GCF_002165585.1 of Paenibacillus sp. MY03. NCBI lineage: Bacteria > Bacillati > Bacillota > Bacilli > Caryophanales > Paenibacillaceae > Paenibacillus > Paenibacillus sp. MY03. The sequence goes on from NZ_MXQD01000052.1 coordinate 37,508, forward strand.
CGAATGCTTTCGGCCGAGGGACGGACGTTGCTCCCCCCGTGGAGGACGGCGAGGGCCCGGAGGTCCTGCCGGGAGACGAGGCGATCGCCTCGGTAGGCGGCAAGCCGATTACAAGGCGCCAATTGACCGAGGAGCTGTACAAGCAATACGGCGATGCCGTGCTTCGGACGCTGATGCTTCGCGAGGCGATGGGGTTGGAAGCGGCCAAGAAGGGCATCAAGGTAACGCAAGAGGAGATAGACCGCGAACTGGCATTGTCGGCCGAAGGGTACGAGAGCGAGGAGCGGTTTTTTACCGTTATGGAGGAGCAGCTGGGACTTCGCAGGGAGCAGGTCATGGAGGATATCCGCTACAGGCTGCTGCTCGAGGCTATTACTGCGGCTACGGTGACGGTGACGGACGAGGAGGCGCGGCAATTTATTGACGAGCATCCGGAGCGATTTGCACCCAGGACGGAGTACCATCTGCGATGGATTCTTACGGAGACGCGGCGGCAGAGCAATGATATTGTCGACAAGCTGACGGACGGCGATTCGTTCGAAGAGCTGGCGAAGGCGTACTCCATGGACGAGTTTACGCGCGATACGGGCGGCGATCTCGGCTTTATCGAGGCGGAGGACCCGTTCTACGACGGCGCGATGCTCGCCGAAGCCGGTCTGCTCTCTATCGGGGAGACGGCCGGCCCCATCGCGCTGGAGTCTGGCTTCGCCGTCATTCAGCTCATGGGAGCGAAGTCGACGGAGGTGCTCACAGGCGGGCTCTTGCTCGCCTCGGTGCGCAAACAGCTTGCGCTGGAGCGGGCGAAGCCGATGGCCGAGATGGAGCAGGAGCTGCTCGCCCGGCATGAGGCGGTTGTGATGAAGTGAAGTAGCGAAGGGCGCGGCCGCTGGACGGTTGCGTCTTTTTGTCGTTTCAGGCGTGCTGTGTTGGGCGGTCCAGTTTGGCAGTTGAGCTCGCTGATGCCTGCCGGTTGTTCGTTGCTGCTTAAACCACCGCTACAATTGGCTGCCACAGCGAACATCGACGTATTATAGCGGATTATTCCGCTACAATTGGCTTCCAGAGCCAACATCGAGGCATTATAGCGGACTTCTCCGCTATAATTGGGTGCCACAGCCAACATCGACGTATTATAGCGGATTACTCCGCTATAATTGGGTGCCACAGCCAACATCGACGTATTATAGCGGATTACTCCGCTACAATTGGGTGCCACAGCCAACATCGACGTATTATAGCGGACTTCTCCGCTAAAATTGGCTGCCACAGCAAATATCGAGGCATTATAGCGGATTACTCCGCTACAATTGGGTGCCACAGCCAACATCGACGTATTATAGCGGACTTCTCCGCTACAATTGGTTTCCACAGCGAACAACGAGGCATTATAGCGGACTTCTCCGCTAAAATTGGCTGCCACAGCGAACTTCGACGTATTATAGCGGATTACTCCGCTACAATTGGCTTCCAGAGCCAACATCGAGGCATTATAGCGGACTTCTCCGCTACAATTGGCTGCCGCAGCCAACATCGAGGCATTATAGCGGAATACTCCGCTACAATTGGCTTCCACAGCCTACATCAGTTTGGATGCGTCGAGTTAGAAATTTCATGCACAAGTGCGGTGGCGGTTTGAGAGTTGGTGGCGACGCGGTAGTATTGGTGTTGAAGCAGCTTCTGGCAGGATTGGCAGCACTGTCTCCCATGTGTGTGATTCGGCGAATGCGGGTTTGGGGAAGTTAGAGTAACTATGAAGTATGCATCAGTCCGGAGCATGAAGGGTCATCCGTATTCTCGTGCGGTTTCAAACCGGAAATTCGCCTGCAAAGTAGCTATTGACAACGGAAGCATGAGATTGTTAAGATGGAATAAGTATAATACCAACTATTTTAGTCGGATTAAGGAGGCTTTTCACTCATGGCAAGAATTGTGCAAAGCATTACAGAACTTATCGGCGATACACCACTGGTTCGTCTGAACCGCCTCGTACCTGAAGATAGCGCAGAAATATACGTGAAGCTGGAGTACCAGAACCCGGGAGCAAGCGTAAAGGACCGCATCGCGATCAGCATGATCGAAGTAGCGGAGCAAGAAGGCTTATTGAAGCCGGGAGACACGATCGTCGAGCCGACATCCGGCAACACGGGTATCGGTCTTGCTATGGTAGCGGCAGCTAAGGGCTACAAGGCTATTTTGGTTATGCCTGAGACGATGAGCCTTGAGCGTCGCAACCTGCTTCGCGCATACGGCGCGGAACTCGTGCTGACGCCAGGATCGGAAGGCATGAACGGCGCAGTTCGCAAGGCAGAAGAACTGGTGAAGGAGAATGCGACATACTTCTTGCCGCAACAATTCAAGAACCAGGCGAACGTGAAGATTCACCGCGAGACGACGGGACCTGAGATCGTAGAAGCGATCAACTCCCTCGACGGCAAGCTTGACGCGTTTATCGCGGGTATTGGCACGGGCGGCACGATCTCTGGCGCAGGCGAAGTGCTTAAGCAGAACTTCGAAGGCATCAAGATCTATGCGGTAGAGCCTGCGGCTTCCCCGATCTTATCCGGCGGCACCCCCGGTCCGCATAAAATTCAAGGCATCGGCGCCAACTTCGTGCCGGACATTCTGAACCGCGAGATCTATGACGGCGTTCTTACTGTCGAGAACGAAGAAGCGTTCGAATACGCTCGTCGCGCGGCGAAAGAAGAAGGCATCCTTTGCGGCATCTCCTCCGGAGCGGCTATCAGCGCGGCGCTGAAAGTGGCAAAAGAGTTGGGTAAAGGCAAGCGCGTTGTCGCTATCGTTCCGAGCAACGGCGAACGTTACCTCAGCACGCCGCTGTTCAACTTCGAGAACTAAGACTACGCGATTCATGCTGCACGCATCCCATCATGAGGCATCCTGGCGGTATAGGGAGAAGGACCGATGACGGCGAGTGGCGAATTTGCATGACACAGCGCAACGAAATATACCGAAGTGCCTTTCATTCTGCGGAGTGGAAGGCGCTTTTCTTTTGCGGGCCGATTCGGTATACTAGGCGCTAACAAGAAAGAAGGACGGGGGGCGAAGGTGATGGTCACCGCTTGGGAAGAATGGCTTCGGTGGCGTGCCGAAGGGAAGTATACGACGTTGCCCTGCGTACTGGAGCTGCCTTATCAACCGCATGGCGGAGATATAATCGCTTCCTGGGAGGAAGTGTGGCAGGACGCATCGCCGTATGCGTTCGTACTGGAGAGCGGCAAGGTCGGCAGCTTCACTTATTTGGGAGCGCATCCCGATGGCGTTATTAGGGGCAAAGGGCTGGAAGCCGAGTCGATGACCTTTCTGTCGCTCGATGAGCAGGCCGCCCAGCGCAAGCGCTGGAAGGGCAAGCCGCTGGACATCGTTCGTCAGTGGATGGGCGACAGCCGGGGTCCGCGTCTGGATCGGGGGCCGAAGTGGTTGGGCGGCTGCGCGGGCTTCTGGAGTTACGACATCGTTCGCACCATCGAGAAGCTGCCTGAGGTCGCTGCAGACGACACGAATATTCCGGACTACTTGTTCATGCGGATGAATGAGATCTGGGTTGTCGACCATGAGCGTTCCGTTGTTTATTGCGTCGTCCATAGTCCGGTCGAGATCGATACCTCGGAGGAGGCGCTTCGCGAGGTATATGATCGGTCCGTGTCCCGGACGGAAGGGATGGCCGATTATTGGCTGACTTGGTTCGAGGAAGAGAAGGCGACAGGTCGCGCGCAGGCTTTGCGTGAACGCCGGAAGGCGCTGCTGGAAAATGATTCGCTCCACATTAATATCGAAGAGCTGCAAGGGCTGAGCTCGCCGTTTACGAAGGATGCGTTTCAGGATGCCGTTCGCCGGATACAGGATTACATCGGGCAAGGGGATGTGTTCCAGGTAAATCTGTCCCAGCGGCAGAGCCGCAAGGTAGAGGCAGCGCCCGAGGAGCTGTACGAATGGCTGCGATTGTTTAATCCATCGCCTTATATGGGCTTTCTGCGTTGTCCCGATTTTCAGCTGGTATCCGCTTCGCCGGAGCTGCTGGTCGAGCTCGTGGACGGCCGGCTCGGTACGCGTCCCATCGCGGGCACCAGGCGCCGAGGGCGTACGGAAGAAGAGGATTTGCGTTTCGAAGAGGAGCTGCGCACGAACGAGAAGGAGATCGCCGAGCATATTATGCTCGTCGATCTGGAGCGCAACGATCTTGGACGTATTTCCAGGTACGGCACGGTAAAGGTAAAGGAGCTTATGGTCATCGAACGTTATTCTCACGTGATGCATCTCGTTTCGCAGGTCGATGGTGAGCTTGCCGAGGGTAAGGATGCTTATGATGTCATTGCCGCGACATTTCCTGGCGGCACGATCACGGGAGCGCCGAAAATTCGAACGATGGAGATCATCGAGGAGCTGGAGCCCGTTCGCCGCGGTCCTTATACAGGATCGATGGGATGGATTGACTATAACGGAGATATGGAATTTAATATTATTATTAGAACGATGGCGGTGCAGGACGGGATTGTGCACATTCAAGCCGGAGCGGGCATCGTGATCGATTCCGATCCGGAACGCGAATATTACGAGTCTCTGAGCAAGGCCAAGGCGCTGTGGAAGGCAATCGAATACAGCGGCCGTTTCGCGGCGGAGTAGAGCAGAGCAAAGCAAAGTAGTCGTATTCACGATGAGAAGAGAAGAGGACGAGGGGGAGACGAAACATGATTTTGGTCATCGACAACTATGATTCGTTTACGTACAATCTGGTGCAGTATCTGGGAGAGCTGGGCGAGGAGATTGTGGTCAAACGGAATGACGAGATTGATCTGGCGGGCATCGAGGCGCTTCGTCCGGATCATATCCTGATCTCGCCGGGGCCGTGCTCTCCGAACGAGGCGGGCATTAGTCTGGCGCTGATCGAACGCTTTAAGGGGGTTATCCCGATTTTCGGCGTCTGTCTCGGGCATCAATCCATCGGACAAGCATTCGGCGGCGAAGTGGTGCGGGCGGAGAAGCTGATGCACGGCAAGACGTCCTTGATCCATCATGATGGCCGAACGCTCTTTGAGGGCATGGAGTCTCCATTTACCGCGACGCGGTACCACTCGCTCATCGTGAAGCGGGAGACGTTGCCGGATTGCCTCGAGATTAGCGCGGAGACGGCCGAAGGCGAGATTATGGCGCTTCGTCACAAGGAGTATGCGATCGAGGGCGTGCAGTTCCATCCGGAATCCATCATTACGGATCACGGCCACGCGATGCTTCGCAACTTCCTGCGTCATACGGCCGGAACGCTGCAACGATGAAGATCTGGCTGAACGGTAGCATCGTAGATGGGGGAGAAGCCGTGATCTCGGTATATGATCACGGCTTTTTGTACGGGCTTGGGTTGTTCGAGACGTTCCGCACCTATGGCGGGAAGCCGTACTTGCTGGAACGGCACCTGGACAGGCTGTGCGGCGGATGCAGGGAGCTGGGTATTCCGTTCGCGATGAAGGCGGATGAGCTGCGTAGGGAGATTGCATCGTTGCTGGCTGCAAACGAACTGGCCGACGGTTACATTCGGCTGACCGTCAGTGCCGGTGTTGGCGAGCTGGGCTTGCCTGCAGGCGACTACAATGCCCCAACGGTGCTGATCCTTGCGAAGTCGCTGCCGCCTGCCGGAGCGGACGCGCTGCGCCGCGGCCGGGAGCTGCGACTGCTTCGCACGCGGAGGAACAGCCCCGAAGGTACGGTGCGGTTCAAGTCGCTACATTATATGAACAACATCATTGCCAAGCGGGAGATGCTGGGATTGATGCAGGAGCGGGAGCAGCAGTCATTCCATTTACAGCAACAGGTCGTGCAGATAGCTTCGTTGCCGTCCCCTGGCGCGGAGGGGCTGATGCTGAGCCGGGACGGTTGGTTGACGGAAGGTATCGTGAGCAATCTGTTCTTCCTTCGTCAGGGCGTGATCTATACGCCTTGCATTGAGACGGGGATTTTGCCTGGCGTGACTCGAGCGCGTGTGATAGAGCTGGCGCGTGATACGGGCTATGAGGTCGAGGAAGGCTTGTACACATGGGAGCAACTGCTTGAGGCTGAGGAAGTGTGGCTGACGAACTCCATTCAGGAGCTGGTGCCGGTAACGAGGCTCAGCGACTGGGACGGTCTGGAGCGCAAGGTCGGCATCGGCGAAGCGGGAGCCCTGACGCTGGAACTGCTGGACATGTATCGATCCGACACGGAAGCGGCAACACTGTAAGAATACGTGGCGGCAGACGCGGCAAGCCGATCATGCGAGTGCCTACCCCCAGCGCTAGCACATCGGATCCTGGCGCTCGCCCAATGGCTAATGGACATGAATGGATAACTGGTGTATTCGGCCGATAGAAGTACGGAGAGTAACTGTAGCAGCAGGGAGGACGATAAGTGATGGACAGCAGGAATCAGACTGGTGGAACGCGAGAGTTGCGGGGGGAAGATACAGAGGATCGACGCGATGTCCAATTGACGGGCGCGAGCGAAGTTGCTTTTGCTCCGAACTTTCGTAAACGGAGCTACGACCTGGGCGGCGGCATACAGTTGTCGCTGGGAGATCGGACGTTGATCATGGGCATCTTGAATGCGACGCCGGACTCCTTTTCGGACGGCGGACGTTATATGGACGTGGAAGCAGCCGTGGCCCACGCCCGCAGCATGGTAGAGCAAGGCGCCGACATTCTCGACATCGGCGGCGAATCGACCAGACCGGGCTTCGACACCGTCAGCGCCGAAGAAGAAATTCGTCGCGTCGTGCCGGTTATTGCCGCAGTGCGCGCTGCGCTGCCGCATATTCCGTTGTCGATCGACACTTATAAGGCATCGACCGCCCGCGCCGCGCTGGAAGCCGGCGCGCATATCATCAACGACATCTGGGGTCTCAAGAGCGAACCCGACATGGCCGCCGTAGCGGCGGAATACGGCTGCCCCGTCATCGTCAGCCATAACAGACACGCCCGGGACTACACCGACTTCGTCCCGGACGTGCTCGCCGATCTGCGCGGCAGCATCGGCCTCGCCCTGGCGGCTGGCGTCGCCGAGGATGCCATCTGGGTAGACCCAGGCATCGGCTTCGCCAAAACCTACGAGGACAACCTCGCCCTGCTCGGTCGCCTGCGGGAACTGACGGCGCTCGGCTGCCCCATATTGCTGGGCACCTCGCGCAAGCGGTTTATCCGGCAGGCGCTGGATCTGCCGGTCGATCAGGTCGCCTGGGGCACGGCGGCGACCGTTGCGCTGGGCATCGCTCATGGCGCTCAGATCATGCGCGTGCACGATGTGCGCGAGATGAAGCTCACGGCGCTGATGGCGGACGCCATCCATTATTTGCGCGACTAAATACTAGGGGGCATTTCTCCCCCGGCTCGTCCAGTCAGGCGACTCAGTTAGCGGAGAAGCCTCGCTCGACAGTCGGGGGACTTACATAGCGGTGGGAACTCGCTGGTCCAGTCAGGCGCGACTCAGTTAGCGGTTTGAAACCTCGCTCGTCAGTCGGGCGTTCTTACTTCTCGGTGGGAACCTCGCTCTTCCGTCGAACGGCTTACTTAGCCTTGGAAACCTCGCTCTTCCGTCGGGCGACTTACTTAGCGGTGGGAACCTTACTCTTCCGTCGAACGGCTTACTTAGCGGTTTGAAACGTCGGCCGACTTATTTAGCCGTGAGATTCCCTTTCCCCTGCCCCGCGTCGTTTGTCGGCTCCCTTAGCGGGAAAACCTCCCACTAATCGCGAACGTATGCGCATTTCAGCACAAACAGAAGGAAAACCTCCCACTAATTGAGGCGATTTGCCCAGCGCATGGCTGTAGAGGGCATATTAAAGGGCGAATTTCCTGTTAATGTCGATAGATAGGTGGGTATGGAGAATTTAGAGGGACAAATTCCCTTTATTCGTCAAGCGTGCGGTTGAGTGGGGGTGTGAAGTCGACATTCTTCGGTCAAGCGTGCGGTTGAGCGGGGGCGTGAAGTCGATATTCTTCGATCATTCGTGCGGTTGAGCGGGGGCGTGAAGTCGACATTCTTCGGTCATCCGTGCGGTTGGACGGGGGCGCGAAGCCGACATTCTTCGCCAAGCGAACGTTAGAGCGAGTCGACGACACGCAGCGAAGCCGCAACTGCACGCAGCGGAGCCGGCAACTGCGCACGGCCGCAGCTGCCCGCCCGGCAAGCGCACTAACGTACACATGTGACGCCTTCAGCTTGTCTATGCCGCCAACCGAGGACCTTTAACTCTGGTTACTTTGTCGGAAGCGGCACGTATGGGGAGCGGCTCGCATTAGGGAAAAGCACATGCAGGAGGAAGGAGCAACTATAGTGGATTTGATGAAGGTAATCGGTATGCGCTTCTATGGCTATCATGGCGTATTCCCGGAGGAGAACAAGCTGGGGCAGCAATACTATGTGGATCTCGAGCTGAGCCTGGATCTGGATCAAGCGGCGCGAGAGGATGATTTGGAGGCAACAGTCAATTATGCCGAACTGCATGCATTGACGAAAAGCATCGTGGAGGGGCCGCCCTTCAAGCTGATCGAGGCGTTGGCGGGCTGCATTGCATCGCGTCTGCTGGAGACTTATACTAGGATCAACGAAGTCACGGTGCGCGTGACGAAGCCGCATCCGCCGTTCGACATTCACTTCGACGGCGTGACGATCGAGCTGCGGAGAAAGCGGGACGGCCATGGCGGCATCATCCGAGCATAAGGCGGCCTCACAGGCCCCCGCCAAGGAAGTCGGCAACGCGGGACATACCGACGCATCGCCAGCCGCTGAGGCAGCCACCCAGACCACGGCCCCGCAGCCACCCGCATCGCAATCGCCTACGGAATCGGCCGCTAGGCCGGCAACTGTCTCGCCGTTGTCGCCGCCTGTCGCCGCCTACATCGCCCTCGGCTCCAACATGGGCGACCGCGAGGCGCATCTCATGCGAGCGATTGGAGAGCTTAACAACCAGCCCGGCATCGAAGTGACGGCCGTGTCGGGCATCTACGAGACGGATCCTGTCGGCTACACCGACCAGCCGGCCTTTCTAAACATGGCGGTTGCCGTCAAGACCGAGCTGGCGCCGCTTGAGCTGCTGCGGACGCAGCTGCGGCTGGAGAGCGCCCTCGGGCGAATTCGACAAGAACGTTGGGGACCGAGAACCATTGACCTTGATCTTCTCCTGTACGATAATGTCAGAATGGATCAAGAGGAGCTGACGCTGCCGCATCCGCGCATGATGGAACGCGCATTCGTCCTTGTTCCGCTGCATGATGTGATCTCGAGTTCGCATCCGCTGCATGAGCAGGTGTCCACGACGACCGCCCGTGCGCTTCAGGCAGGAAAGGATGGCATTACGTTATGGAAAACAATCAATTGGCGCAGCGCGTCAGAGCCTTCAGGAAGCTGAAAGGCTACACACAGCAGGAGCTGGCCAAGGAGCTGGGCGTGTCGGTTGCGGTGCTTGGATCGCTGGAGCGCGGGACGCGCAGAAACGACCCGAAGCTGCTGCATCATATTGCGAAGACGCTTGGCATCAGCTACGAAGAACTGATGACAATTAGGGGGGAGTAAGGAGCGGCATGCTGAGAATCGGGGACATCCAGATGAAGAACAGAGTGGTACTGGCGCCGATGGCCGGCGTGTGCAACCCTGCTTTTCGCTTAATTGCCAAGGAGTTCGGAACCGGGCTCGTGTGCGCCGAGATGGTGAGCGACAAGGCCATTCTGCACGGCAACAAGCGTACGATGGAAATGTTGTTCGTCGACGAGCGCGAGAAGCCGCTTAGTTTGCAGATCGTCGGAGGGGACCGCGAATCGCTCGTGGAAGCCGCCAAGGTCGTCGACAAGCAGACGAACGCGGATATTATAGATATTAACATGGGCTGTCCGGTGCCGAAGGTAACGAAGTGCGACGCGGGCGCACGCTGGCTGCTGGATCCGAACAAGATCTACGAGATGGTATCCTCCGTCGTAGACGCCGTCGACAAGCCGGTTACCGTAAAGATGCGCATCGGCTGGGATGACGAGCACGTATATGCGGTCGAGAATGCCCAGGCGGTCGAACGCGCGGGAGGCAAGGCGGTTAGCGTGCACGGACGGACTCGGGAGCAGCAGTATACGGGCAAAGCCAACTGGGACATCATAAGAGATGTCAAAAATAACGTAAACATTCCAGTCATCGGCAACGGCGACGTCTTCTCGCCCGAGGATGCGCAGCGGATGCTGGACACGACGGGCGTCGACGGCGTCATGATCGGGCGCGGCGCGCTGGGCAACCCGTGGATGCTGTATCGCACGATCCAGTATTTGCAAAATGGCGAGCTGCTCGGCGATCCCGCGCCACGCGAGAAGATGGAGGTCGCGATACTCCACTTGGACCGCCTGATCGCGCTCAAGAACGAAGCGGTCGCCGTACGCGAGATGCGCAAGCATCTGGCTTGGTACCTCAAGGGACTGCCGGGCGGCGCTCGCGTCAAGGACGCCATCATGGAAGAGACGGGCCGCGACCGTATGGTGACCATCCTGGAGACCTACATTTCTTCACTGGAGAATGAAGCCGAAGGAGCTCCAACGCCTTCCGCAAGCGAGAACCACGCTATCGCAGAGGAGATTGTTCACTAAGGGAAGCGGCCTCCCATTCATATGTCGTACAAGCGGTTATTCGACATCAGTCGACAGTAACCGCTTTGTGTCGTCATGGGCTGCGAGACCGGCGGGAGCAGCTTACACCGAATAGTCTGACTTCGATTGACATTCGTGGTACGTTGCAATATAATCGTCCAATATAATCAAAGTTTTCATATAGAATGCGCTTTATCAGAGCGTTGGTCTGTACAACCCAATACGTAATATATTAAGTAACAGTGAATTCATACACGGTATGAAAATTAGTCACGCGACAGGAGAATCGGGAAGATGAACGATAAGCAAATCATTCTGACTCAAGATGGGCTCAAGAAGCTTGAAGAAGAGCTTGAGAATCTGAAGTCGGTTAAGCGTCGTGAAGTTGCCGAACGGATCAAGATTGCCATCGGTTACGGTGACATTAGCGAGAACTCCGAATACGAGGACGCGAAAAATGAGCAAGCCTTTATCGAAGGCCGCATCATTACCCTTGAGAAGATGCTTCGCAACGCGCGGATCATTAATAATGACGACATCGACATCGATACCGTAAGCATCGGTTCGATCGTGACCGTAGAAGACCTGGAGTTCCGTGACACGATGGAATACGCGATCGTCGGCACGGCGGAGTCCGATCCGCTCCAGAACAAGATCTCGAATGAAAGCCCTGTCGGCAAGGCCATCCTTGGGAAGAAGAAGGGGACGGTCGTAGAAGTGAACGTGCCAGCGGGAGTTATTCAATATAAAATCATCGATATCAAGAAATAAGGCGTGAACGCCGATTTCGAAAGCTTCCTCACAGGAAGCTTTTTGAACGTTTATGCATCTTGTGGTCAAAAGGAGATGGAAGCATTGTCGGAACAAGAGTTGAACAACGAGCAGGAGCTGAGCGAGCTTTTGCAGATTCGCAGAGACAAGCTGGATGAATTGAGGGGACTCGGCGTAGATCCGTTCGGACGGAAGTTCGAGCGCACGCATCATGCCAAGGACATTCTGACCGAGTACGAAGGCCTCAGCAAAGAAGAGCTGGAGGAGAAGTCGGTTAAAGTCAGCATCGCCGGCCGCATCATGCAGAAGCGGGGCATGGGCAAGGCGGGCTTCGCCCACATCCAGGACCTCTCCGGACGGATCCAGATCTATGTGCGCAAAGATTCGGTAGCCGAGCACAAGTTCGCGGCGTTCGATCTGCTCGACATCGGCGATATTGTAGGCGTACAGGGCACCGTGTTCAAAACAAACACAGGCGAAGTATCCGTCAAAGCGCTGGACGTCGACGTACTGACCAAGTCGCTGCTGCCGCTGCCGGACAAACATCACGGTCTTAAGGACGTCGAGCTGCGCTATCGCCAACGTTACGTCGATCTGATCGTCAACCCCGACGTGCAGCAATCGTTTATCACGCGTTCCCGCATTATCCAGTCGATGCGCAGATACCTCGACTCGCTCGGCTACCTCGAGGTCGAGACGCCGACGCTGCACAGCATCGCGGGTGGCGCCGCTGCGCGTCCGTTTATCACGCATCACAATGCGCTGGACATGCAGTTGTACATGCGGATCGCCATCGAGCTGCATCTAAAACGCCTGATCGTCGGCGGCCTCGAGAAGGTCTACGAGATCGGCCGCGTCTATCGCAACGAAGGCATCTCCACGCGTCATAATCCGGAGTTTACGATGATCGAATTGTACGAGGCGTATGCCGACTACAAGGACATCATGGCGCTGACAGAGAACCTGATCGCCCATATCGCGCAAGAGGTGCTGGGCACGACCAAGATCAACTATCAGGGCCAGGAAGTGGATCTGACGCCGCCTTGGCGCCGCGTAACCATGGTCGATCTCGTCAAAGAAGTGACAGGCGTCGACTTCGGAGTCGAAATGTCCGACGAACAAGCGCATGCGCTGGCCAAGGAGCATAAGATTCCGGTCGAGCCGCATATGACGTTCGGCCACATTCTTAACGCGTTCTTTGAAGAACGCTGCGAGTCCACGCTGATCCAGCCGACGTTCGTCATGGGCCATCCCGTCGCGATCTCGCCGCTGGCGAAAAAGAGCGAGACCGACCCGCGCTTCACGGATCGTTTCGAGTTGTTTATCGTGGCTCGCGAGCATGCCAACGCGTTCACCGAGCTTAACGACCCGATCGACCAGCGCGAACGCTTCGAGTCGCAGCTCGTCGAGAAGGATCAAGGCAACGACGAGGCGCATGAGATGGATGACGACTTCATCCGCGCGCTGGAGTACGGCATGCCGCCTACGGGCGGACTCGGCATCGGCATCGACCGTTTGGTCATGCTGCTAACCGATGCGCCGTCCATCCGCGACGTGCTGCTCTTCCCTCATATGCGGGAGCTGCGTTCGGGAGAATAATTCCGGCAGCGACAACTAACATATTTATTCGACCGCCCAGTATGGCTGGGCGGTTTTGTTGTGTTGGGCTGAATCCTTCTTTATTATGGAAAAGTTTATCAAAATAAACACCTGAAAATGCATCTTTTGCACTGAAATTATACCTGTCGACTCATGTCGAAAGTAGGAGTAAAGAGTCATTTTAATCATCAAAGTTGTCATAAACGCTTGTTAAGCGTTTTCATAGACAGATTCTTCCTTTACCCGCACGGAAGAGGTGCTATATACTAGTAATTAATGATAGAACCTCCAGTCGTAGTCTGTCTACTTATGCCGAATTGACTAATTTGATGATTCAAAAGTGTCGATTTCCGCATATCCTTTCAAAATAGCAGCCAGCGACCGATAAAGTAGTAGTAAGGAGGTTGCCATCATGATCGACATACATACGCATATTCTGCCCGGAATCGACGATGGAGCCGCAAACGCGGAAGATGTCGCGGACCTGGCTCTTGCCGCATGCGAGGACGGGATTACATTATTGATTGCAACGCCTCATCATGCAAACGGCACTTATCTCAACCCAGCTGCAGAAATACTTACACTAGTAGAAGAATGCAATGAGCAATGGCAAGAATCGGGTATACCTCTAAGGGTGTATCCCGGCCAGGAGATTCGCGTGCACGATGATTTGCTGGATGCGTGGCATCGCGGTGAGCTGCTTACGCTGGCGGGCTCCAGATTTATCCTGCTGGAGATGCCTTCGTCCCGTATTCCCAAGGGAATGTCGGAGCTTGTGCACGAGCTGGTTTTATTGGGACTGACACCGGTGATTGCCCATCCGGAACGCAATGCCGAGGTGGTCAAACATCCGGAGCGGCTGGAGGAGCTGATCGAGATCGGCGCTTGCGCGCAGGTCACGACTCATTCGCTGCTTGGGGGCTTCGGAAGACGAATCGAACAAACTTCCATGGAATTAATGAGAAGGGGCTGCATTCATCTGTTATCCTCGGATGCACATCATGTGCAGCGAAGAGGATTTCGTATGAGCGAAGCCTATTCGTTCATTGAGAGAACAATGGGAGAACAGTGGGTCGTCTACCTCAAGACCAACGCGGCCGGCATCCTGCATGACAGACCTTTTGGCGAGCAACCGTACATCGAGCACACCAGATCCGGCGGCAAGGTCAAGAAGCTGTTGTCGACCATCTTTGCGCGCTAGAGAAGAAACGCAAGACACCGTTTTACGAGGTTCCATTTGCGTCTTGCCCTAACAGGCGGGTGCATTAATTCTAATATAGAGGTGATTGAAAGTGACTTTTAAAAGAAAACTAGCGGTAACGACAATCGCGGCAAGCGTAGCGATGTCCGCATTCGCGGGAATTCCTCTCAGCAGCAAGGGGCTGTCTGAGAAGCTTGGTTTTAACAATGTAGCTTACGCTACTAATCTGTCTGACTTGATTACAAAGTCTGACAAGCTGTATGCCGAATTGGTCAAAGACACAGAAGGTCTGAATGCTGTGAATCAACTGAAAGGCCAGCTTCAAACAGCATTGGCAGATGGTACTATCGTGTCCGGGCTAGTGGCGAAGATCGCAAAAGGGAATTCTGATATTTCGAATGATCTCCAGGGTCTGCTTAATGAACTTCTTTCTAATTTGATTCCTATCGATGCCGAGGATACATTCGAATACTACGCGGGTGAGTATGCTGGTTTGCTAGGGCATATTAGGACGACGCACGGTTTGACAGCTTTGTCCGTTGAGGACTTGGCTTCCGTTATTTTGCAGCTTCAGCTGAATTTCTCTACGCTGTTGGTTGACATCAACCTGGATAATATCCTTACAATTAAAGATCAATTAAAAGCGGCGGCTACTAATGCTATCGCTTCGAACACGAATGTTGCAACATTAGCGGGTCCAACGAAGGCCGATATTACAGGCGAGGATCTAGCTGATATCTATGTTGGCTTGCAAAACAGCAGTGTTAGCAATACAACAGTTATCGCTGCCTATAACGCCCTTAACAAAGCCTACAAGGCCGCATTCCCATCGACTCCTCCATGGAGCGGCGGCATCTACGTACCTCCTGCAACTATCGATATTCCAGCCGAAGTCAAAGAGCTGGAAGAGAAATTCGAGGAGCTCGCCGAGAAGCTGGAAAACGCTAGCGACGAGGAGAAGGCTGAGCTTATCGCAGAAGCGATTGCAGAGGCGCAAGCTTTGATCGACAAACTGTCCGACCTGGCCAACTTGGTAACAGTTAGTGGCGACGTTGCAACGCTGAAACTGGACGAGAACAAGGCGCTGGCTGCCATTGCCGGTATTGGCGCAGTTGTTGCCGCTCTTGAAGAAGCGACTGGCGAAACAATCGAAAACCTGGATGTAACGGTCGATTTCGGCAACGTTGCCCAAGATAACCTTGTGGTTGCTCTATCCGACGCTGTCATGAAGAAAGCTGTTGAGGTTGGACTCACAGGCATTATTTTGAAAGTTAGCGGCTTGGAGGTTAAACTACCGGTTGGCGGTACGTTCTCCAATGTTGTAGACTTCAAGATCAACAAATCCGAGGCTACTGAAGAAGTAACCGGCGGTTTGCCAGCGGCATCCGATGTATTCGAGTTCAATCTCTCTGTGGGCGGCAAGCCGACGACAACCTTCAGCAAGCCGGTTCAAATTATATTCCCGCTTGGCGATACAACAGGCCTGGATACGGAGCTCCTGACATTAGCCAAGATTGTTGAGGAAGGTCTTGAATTCCACGGCGGCCGCGTCAAAGGCAAAACAATCATCGAGAACCGCGATTCCTTCTCGTCCTATGTAGTCGTAGAGAACTCGGTTTCCTTCGACGACACGGCAAGCGTAGACGCATGGGCTGGCCGCGCAATCGAGGTTATTGCATCCAAGGGCGTTATTCATGGCAAGCTGGAAGGTCAATTCGACCCATCGGCCAAAGTAACTCGCGCACAATTCGCGAAAATGCTCGTTCGCGCGCTTGACCTGAACAACCAGGCTGCAAAAGAAAAATTCGCGGACGTGGAAGATGACGCATGGTACGCTCCTTACATTGCTGCTGCTTCCGAGAACGGCATTATCTATGGCCGCTCCGCAACGAGATTCGATCCGCATGCCGAAGTTACACGCGCGGAGATGGCTACGATGGTTGCACGCGGTCTAAAAGCAACGAGCGGTGCAGCAGACATTGAAGATGTCGAAAAAGCGCTGCAAGCTTTCGCCGACGCGGAGCAAATTAACGAAACGCTGAAGCAAGGCGTGGCGTTTGCTGCCGAACATAGCATTGTAGTAGGCAACGGAGGCAAGTTCGCTCCTAACGCAAGCGCAACACGCGCTCAAGCTGCAGTTATCATCTACCGTGCATTCAACTTTGAGGTTTAATTAAAAGTTGATCGTACATTGCCCTGAGTCATAAACTCAGCAAGAAGTTTTCAATGGAATAATCTTCCTCCCATGTGGATGGGAGGAAGATTTTTTCGCGATTACCGCCATTGTTGTAGTAATATATCGGATCATAGGTTAATATTAGGATATTCATAGTTCAAAAGGCATGAAAAAGAGATTTGTGTTGTGCCTAATGGAGGAGTATTAAGTGTCAAACGAACTAGATTTGCGACAGTACATGACTATTATTCGCAAGAGACTCCCATTCATACTCATACTCGTTCTTCTCAGCTCCGCGGCTGCGGCCGTATTCAGCCTGTTCTTTAAGGATCCTCTATATGAAGCCTCGACGAAGATCATCGTTAATCAGACCCAATCGCAGCTAACGACAGGACAGCTGGACTTGAACCAAATAAATACGAATATTCGCATGATTGATACATACAAGGAAATCATCAAGACGCCGGCTATCCTGGATAAGGTCGAAGAAGGTTACCCTGAGCTTGGGTTAACGGCTGAGCAGTTGGCGCAAAAGATCAAGGTCAGCTCCGTTAATAACACGCAAGTGATGACGCTGGTCGTGGAGGATACGGAATATCGTAAAGCGGCGGAGACCGTAAATGCCGTGTCGAATGTGTTCCGCGAGGAGATTCAGCATATTTTCAAGGTGGAGAACGTGTCCATTCTAAATGAGGCGGATCCGACGCGCGAGCCTGGGCCCGTATCGCCAAACGTGCCGCTTAATATCGCCATTGCATTCGTCGTCTCATTAATGGTTGGCGTCGGTATCGTCTTCCTGCTGGAATACCTCGATGACACGATTAAGACGGAAGCGGATGTGTTGGAATATCTGGATCAACCAACACTAGCCATGATATCCAAGATGGGTGCGGAGGATTCGGGACAGGATCAATCGCGCAAGAAAGCCAATAAACCTTACGTCAGGGGGGAATTAGAGCGTGTCACGGTCGAAAAATAAACGTCAGTTGATTACCCTTACGAATTCCCGTTCTCCGATATCGGAGTCCTACCGGGCCCTGCGTACGAACATAGACTTCTCCTCTATCGACGAGAAGCTGCAGGTCATTATGGTTTCTTCTGCGGGACCGGGCGAAGGTAAGTCGACGACGATCGCGAATCTCGCGGTCGCTTACGCACAGTCAGAGCGCAATACGCTGTTGATTGACGCCGATCTGCGGAAGCCTACTGCCCATCATACCTTCTCCGTTTCCAACAGATGGGGACTATCGTCCGTTATCTCGAAGCAATGCACCATCGAAGAGGTTGTCCAGATGACGGATATCCCGAATCTGAATGTCATGACGTCGGGGACAATCCCGCCAAATCCGGCGGAGATGTTAGGCTCTAACCGGATGTCCGCGATTATTGAACATCTCAAGTCGCAATACGACGTCATCCTGATCGATACCCCGCCATTGCTAGCCGTTACGGATGCTCAGATCGTAGCAAGCAAGTGCGACGGAGCTATCTTGGTCGTCGACCAGGGCAAGGTAAAGCGCGACATCGCCAAAAAGGCGATCCAAAACCTGCAGGCTGTAAATGCGCGTATACTGGGTGTCGTACTGAACAACGTGAAGCGCAAGGCCAATGAAGAAGCTTACTACTACTATTACGGAACACAGGAATAAGCGGGATTTATACGAGAGCCGGAGGTGAAATGGGATGAGTGTACGGAGAAGGAATTTTATCATTTTGGTGGTTGACTTTCTAATCATATGGGCGTCAATAGTCATTGCTTATTTGTTCCGATTCAATGCAGACATCCCTCCCGGCTATGTCTCGCAATTATTTGTATTTGCAGCAGCCTCGACCTTGGCCGTCAGCTTAACGTTCGCTTACTTCGATATGTATAGGCGGATGTGGCAGTATGCCAGTATTGGCGAAATAATTGGGTTAGTGAAAGCAGTAATAACGGGTATTGTGCTAGCCTATCTATGGACTTACTTGATTACAGGCAATCGAGTGCCGTTGTCGATCACGACTAGAACGTTAGAGACGATGCTGTTGTTTATGGGAGGCTCGCGCTTTATATGGCGGCTTATCCGGGTTAACCGATCAGCCAAGAATGAGATGAAAACGAATATATTGGTCGTGGGAGCAGGCGATTGCGGGGCGCTTATTGCCAAGGAAATAATGACGAATCGCAGCTTTATCCAAAGCAAGCTTGTTGGCTTTATCGATGACGATCCTTACAAGCGCTATATGCAGGTCATGGGTTATCCCGTGTTCGGCGGTCGTAGCGACATTGTAGATGTTGTGAAGATGCATCATGTTCATGACATCGTCATTGCCATGCCGTCTTCCAAGCGAGCGGAGATTAGCGACCTTATTAATATATGTATGACGACAGGCGCCAAGGTCAAGATCATACCGGCAATCGACGATATTATTACCGGCAAGCTGGCGATCCAGACGTTGCGTAATGTCGAGGTCGAAGACTTGTTGGGCAGAGAACCCGTCAATATTGATTTAAATGGCGTCATGGATTATGTAACGGGCAAGATTGTCCTGGTTACGGGCGCGGGCGGTTCCATCGGTTCGGAGCTTTCCCGTCAGATCGCCTCCTTCTCTCCAAGCAAGCTATTGCTTCTGGGGCATGGCGAGAACAGTATCTACACCATCGAGATGGAGCTTAGAACGAGGTTCGCCCAGGTTGCCATAGAGACCGTTATTGCTGACATACAGGATCGAGAGCGTATGGATCAAGTATTCGGACAATTCATGCCGCAAGTGGTCTTCCACGCGGCTGCGCATAAGCATGTTCCTCTCATGGAACGCAACCCGTCCGAAGCGATCAAAAATAATGTGTTCGGTACTCGCAACGTCGCAGATGCGGCGGACAAGCACGGCGCGTCACGTTTCGTTATGATCTCCTCCGACAAGGCAGTCAACCCCACTAGCATTATGGGCGCGACGAAACGAATCGCCGAGATGTACATACAGAGTATCAATAATACTAGCCGCACCCAATTCGTAGCTGTTCGATTCGGCAACGTGCTAGGCAGCAGGGGCAGCGTCATCCCTCGCTTTAAGGAGCAGATCGAAGCCGGCGGTCCCGTGACGGTAACCCATCCGGAGATGGTTCGTTACTTCATGACGATTCCGGAGGCCGTTCAGCTTGTCATTCAGGCTGGCGCATTCGCACGCGGCGGCGAAATCTTTATCCTGGACATGGGCAAGCCGGTCCGTATTCTGGATTTGGCCAAGGATCTGATTCGTTTGTCCGGGCTGGAGCCGGATGTCGACATACCGATCCGCTTTAGCGGCTTGCGCGAAGGCGAGAAGCTGTACGAGGAGCTGCTGACCGAAGCCGAAGCGACTACGGCAACCCAGCATGAGCGCATCTTCGTAGGCAAGGCTCAATCTCTCGATCGCCAAGAGCTGGAGCTCAAGCTTTTGCATCTTAAGAACATTATCGGCTCCGAGCCGCAAGTTGTGAAGGCTGCCATTGAACAATTAGTACCATTCTTTATACAGGAACATGTTGCATTTACCCTTGAGCCTGAGTTACAACATGATCGGAGGGCGATCTAGATGAGACAACGCAAACCAAAAATGAAAACTTGGAAAAAGGTTCTGATATGGGCAGGCTCCATTATTGTGGTGCTTGGAATAGGTGGTCTATTCGCCGCCAACTATGTTATGGACAAAATGATTGCACAGCTTTCCGCTAGTTTGGAAGACGAGCTGCTGGAAGAAGTCATTACTACACCTACTGACGCTCCAAGCGGTGGCGGGGACGGGACTGTAGATCAGCCCGCGACTAGCGAGCCGGATGGCGAGGGTTCAGAGGGGCAGGTTGACTCGCCTAGCAGCTCGAGTGGTCAAAGCAACGAATTTAATAATGGGGTTAATTCCGGTTCAATGAATGGTTACTCCGCAGAGATCTCAACGGACAAAGCGAAGGACGTACAAGATAAAATAACAGTTTCAGAAAAGGCGCAACTAGCCTCCGTATTCTTAAAACAACTTAGCATGGATGATATTAAAACACTTCAAGAGCTTGCCGGTGGTGGTCTTAATCAAGAAGAAAAAAAGGAAGCACGCACACTTATTCTAAATCGTCTTACTCCAGAGCAGTACGACGGGCTTATTAAAATTGCCAAGAAGTACGGTATGAGTCAAGGAAGAAGCTATGAAGAGGTATCTAAGGAACAGTAGCTCTGATAGGAGGAGATGAGATGCGAGTAAGGAAAGCTATTATTCCGGCTGCGGGATTAGGCACACGCTTTCTTCCAGCTACTAAAGCAATGCCTAAAGAAATGATGCCAATTGTCGATAAGCCAACTATTCAATACATTGTCGAAGAAGCCGTCGAGTCGGGCATTGAGGATATTATTATTGTTACGGGCAAAGGTAAAAGAGCTATAGAAGATCATTTCGACAACTCTTTTGAATTAGAGCAAAATTTGTTGGAGAAGGGCAAGATGGACCTATTAAACGAAGTTCTGAAGTCTTCCAGGATGGTAGACATTCATTACATTCGACAAAAGGAAGCGAAAGGGCTCGGTCATGCCATTTGGTGTGCCCGTAAGTTTATTGGCAATGAGCCCTTTGCTGTTCTTCTTGGTGACGATATTGTACAGGCTGAGAAGCCCTGTTTAAAGCAAATGATTGAACAATATGATCGGTACAGTTGTTCTATAATTGGGGTTCAAAGCGTTCATGAACATGAAGTGTCCAGATACGGTATCGTAGATGGCAAAATGATTCATGACCGCTTATTTAGTGTTAGTGGGCTTGTTGAAAAGCCGAGAATTGAGGATGCGCCTTCTAATATTGCAATAATGGGTCGATACATATTAAGCCCTAAGATTTTTGAGATATTAGAGAGTCAAGCACCGGGAGCCGGTGATGAGATTCAATTGACTGATGCTATTGCTGCTTTGAATCAATATGAGGCTGTATATGCCTATGATTTTGAAGGTACTCGATACGACGTTGGCGAGAAGCTAGGATTTATTAAGACCACAATAGAAATGGCGCTAAAGAACGATGGTTTGAAAGAAGAGTTAATTAATTATCTCTATACTGTACTGGACAAGCACATGGAGAAAACAAAAGTATAATTTCCCTTACAGTAACTAGTAATATGAACTTATTTGAGTATAGATTGCTAATTCTATAAATCTTCTTGCAAACTTCTGAATTAATATAAAATCCATGGAGGTTATTTCATGATTGATTCCACAGTAAGACATATACCGTTTTCTCCACCGGATATATCCGAAGCCGAAATAGAAGAAGTTATCAAGACAATGAAGTCAGGGTGGATCACTACAGGTCCCCGTACTAAATTATTCGAAAAAAAAATTGCAGAATATATTGGAGTATCAAAAGCAGTATGTCTAAATTCTGCCACTGCTGCTATGGAGCTTACTTTACGGATTCTAGGAGTAGGTCCGGGCGATGAAGTTATTACATCTGCTTATACATACACTGCTACGGCGTCAGTAATTGCTCATGTTGGTGCTAAAATTGTTTTGGTTGATACATCGCCAGATACTTTTGAAATGGATTATGCAAAGGTTGAGGACGCCATAACTGAAAAGACAAAAGTAATTATACCAGTCGATATAGCGGGGAGAATGTGTGACTATGAGACATTATTTGGTGTAGTTGAGAGAAAAAAAGGTATATATAATGCGGGAAATGATATTCAAAGCTCTTTCGGTCGTGTCATTATAATGGCAGATGCCGCACATGCATTCGGCGCTGAAAGAAATGGACTTAAGTGCGGACAAGTTGCTGACTTTACATGCTTCTCATTCCATGCGGTTAAAAATCTAACAACTGCAGAAGGTGGAGCGGTTGTTTGGCGAGAAAAAGATGCCATTGATGGGGAATGGCTTTATAAACAATTCATGTTATACAGCCTGCATGGTCAATCTAAGGACGCATTGGCTAAGACCCAGGTCGGGTCTTGGGAATATGATATTGTTTACCCCGCCTATAAATGTAACATGACCGATATCATGGCGGCTATTGGGTTGGCACAATTGAAAAGATATGAGCAGATGTTGAAAAGGCGGAAGGAATTGATAGAAAAGTATGAAAGTCTACTTATCTCATCAGGCATTGAGTGTATGAAGCACTACAGTGCTGAAAGTTCTTCTTCAGGTCACTTATATTTGGTTAGGGTTCCTGGTATAAATGAAAATGAGAGAAATCAAATAGTGGCAAACATGGCTGAACGAGGGGTAGCATGCAATGTTCATTATAAACCATTACCAATGCTGACCGCATATAAAAAAATGGGGTTCAATATTGCTGATTATCCTAATGCTTTTGAAATGTATCAAAATGAAATAACACTCCCTTTACATAGCATGCTGAGTAATGAGGATATAGAATATGTAATAGAAAATCTACTAAAGTTAACTAGAAGTATTGTTAGAGTATCGTGACTAATAAATTCAGGTGGGGATCTTAATGTATAAACATTTCTTAAAACGATTCATTGATCTTGTTATATCATTATTAGCATTACCATTTTGGTTAATTATATTATTCATAATCGGTCCTGCTATATACTTTCATGACAAAGGATCTATTTTTTATAATGCACCACGCTTAGGGAGAGATGGTAAAGTATTTAGTATGTATAAATTTCGTTCAATGAAGATGAATTCCCCTGATATTAGGAATCAAGATGGATCAACCTATAATTCAGAGCGTGACCCTAGGCTGACTAAAATTGGCCATTTTTTACGGAGGACAAGTCTAGATGAGACACCCCAACTATTGAACATAATAAAAGGTGATATGAGTATTATAGGGCCTCGACCAGATCTGCCTGATGCTGCATTAATCTATACAGATGCACAGAAAAGAAAACTCGCTGTTAGACCGGGAATTACGGGGTACAATCAAGCATACTTTAGGAATTCTATATCTCAAGATGAAAAGTTTGGTAATGATGTTTTTTACGTCAATAATTTAACTCTGAAACTCGACATAAAAATATTTTTCATTACATTAGTAACTGTACTGAAGAAAGAAAAAATTAATAATCAAGGTTTTTCAAGAGAATATAATGGATAAGTTTTTAACGTGAAAAGGACGGGCTACCAGCAATGATCAATGGAGAGCGAATTATATTAAGAGCGCTTAATCAGAGTGACTCAATCCTATTATTACATTGGGTTAATAATCCACGATTAAAAGAACTGACAGGAACAGTCTATCCAGTTTCAGAATTGGAACATAAACAATGGTTTGAAAAGAAAATCGTCGATCAATTTAGTAAGATTTTTGGAATTGAAGATACTGAATCCAAGAAATTAATTGGAATCATTGGGTTAAAGCAAATCGATTTTATCAACAGAAATGCGGAGCTTTATATTTATATTGGTGAGGAGGATTTATGGGGACAAGGGCTAGGTACAGAGTCAGTTAAGTTAATGGTTGAATTTGCATTTAAAGAGATGAATTTGCACAGGATTCAATTGTTTGCTTTTTCATATAATACTCGGGCAATTAGATCATACGAAAAAGCCGGTTTTATCGTAGAAGGTATATTAAAGGAGAGCGTTTTTAGAGCAGGAGCCTACCACGATAGAGTATTAATGGGGATTATTAGTAAATAATAATTTTTTAAAAGGACACAAGCTAATGAAGAAAAAAATTATGATCCTTGGAGCCAGTAATTTACAGCTACCAGCTATTATTAAAGGAAAAGAAATGGGTCTAGAAGTTATCGCAGTGGACATGGATGTTAATGCAATAGGCTTTAATTTTGCAGATATATGTATTAATCTTAGCACATTAGATGTACTTGGGGTCATTGAAGTTGCCCAAAAGTATCAGATTAATGCAATTATGACTCTTGCAAGTGATATGCCGATGAGAACAGTAGCGGCCGTTTCCGAATCTTTAAAAATAGTAGGAATTACTAGAGAAACAGCATTAAATGTAACCAATAAATATTTAATGAGAAGTGTTTTAAAAAGTAAAGGTGTTTCAGTACCCAGCTTTTACAAGGCAGTGACTCTTGACGATTATATGAATATTATAGGTAGTTTTTCCGGAAAGGTTATTGTAAAACCCGCAGATAATTCTGGCAGTAGAGGTGTTTTCTTAATAGAGAATATCCATAACAAAAAAATTGTGGAGTATGCGTTTAAATACAGCAAGAAATATTCAAGAAGCGGCGAGATAATCATTGAAGAGTATATGGAGGGGGTTGAAGTTAGTGTAGAAGCTCTCACTTTTGAGGGGAAGACAACTATTATAGCGATTACGGATAAAGTAACTACAGGAGCGCCAAATTTTGTTGAAGTAGGTCATACCATTCCATCCCAATTATCAGAAGAAATAAAAGAACAAGTTCAATCCATTACTCGGAAAGCCATTCAATCCGTAGGAATAATTAATGGGCCTTCTCATACAGAAATAATTGTAACAGAAGCTGGTCCAAAAATAGTAGAAATAGGGGCTAGATTAGGTGGCGATAATATTACTACTCATTTAGTTCCTCTTGCCACAGGAATAGATATAGTAGAAGCTACAATAAAAATTGCAATGGGAGACTTCCCAATAATATCAAAGAATAAAGATATGGCTGCGGCTATTAGGTACTTTGAAACTTATACTGGGAAAATAACCAACATTGTAGGGATAGAAGAAGCAAGGATGCTACCGGGTGTTGTTGAGATACATTTGAACAAGAATAAAGGAGAAATAGTAACAGAAATTACAAGTAGTACTGATAGGGTAGGACATGTAATTTCGTTTGCTTCGTCCTCAGTTGATGCAATAAATAGGTGTAATGATGTGATGAATTTAATTCAGTTTGAGATTGAAAAAAATAATTAGAATGGATCTATAAAATGAAAAAATATCTTTTTATTTCGAATAGCACTAAACCTAATTTGGAAGAAAATAATAGCCGCGAAAAAATTCACTTAACGAATGTAAGTCGTCCTTGTATTGAGGCAGCAATTAATTTAGGCTATGAGGTTAATATGGGAGTCAATAGAAGATATGCAGCTGAGTTGGAATGCGAGCTGAATGTTAAATTATACAATTCAAGTACATATAGGAGTTTAGTTGATATCAAAAGTAACTATATAGCTTTTAAAAATCTATTAAGTTTTTTGAAGAAGGAAGAGGTTCAAGTCATTCACTGTAATACTCC
The DNA here is from genome assembly GCF_002165585.1 of Paenibacillus sp. MY03. NCBI lineage: Bacteria > Bacillati > Bacillota > Bacilli > Caryophanales > Paenibacillaceae > Paenibacillus > Paenibacillus sp. MY03. The sequence continues at coordinate 63,019 of NZ_MXQD01000052.1, forward strand.
GATAGGAGGGCTAGTAGCACGTATTTGTGGTCGTATCAAACGTGTTCCTATAGTCATATATACAGTTCATGGTTTTCATTTTTATAAAGGAGCCCCTTTATTTAATAGGACGCTTATAAAATGGGTTGAGAAAGGGCTAGCAAGGTTTACGGATGTAATTATTACAATGAATAAAGAAGATTATAATGCAGCACAAAGTTTTAGACTTAGAAAAGGGGGAAATGTATATTATGTTCCTGGCGTAGGAATTGATACTGATGAATATAGTGTTGTTGATAGTTCAAAAGCAGATAATATTAAAAAATCTCTGGGTCTTAAAAAGGATGATTACATCCTAATAGCGATGGGGGACTTAATCGGAAGAAAAAACTACTCTAGTTCAATAAAAGCAATTTCTAAACTAAACAACTCAAAAATACATTTTTTGATTTGCGGAGTAGGACCAGAAACGGAAAAGCTGAAAAAATTAGCTGAAGTCTTAGGGATAGAAAATAATATTCACTTTTTGGGTTACAGAACTGATATAAAAGAACTACTTAAGTTATCCGATATTTTTTTGTTTACAAGCAAACAAGAAGGTTTGCCTCGTTCATTGATGGAAGCTATGTCCGCTGGATTACCTTGTATTTGTTCTAATATACGTGGAAATGTTGACTTAATAGTTAATGGAGAGGGTGGACTATTATTTGATTCTGAAGATATTAATGGTATCTCACAAGGTATAGCTCGTCTGATAGAAAATCCTAAGCTAAGAGTGAGTATGGGTAAAAATAACCTCAATAGAATTAAAGAATTTGATGTTGAAAATGTTAAGAAAATTATTATGAGCATATACGAAAAGGAATTGTAAGCTTTTTGAATCGAATCACCTTAAAAAACAATCCATAATATTTGGCTAAAATGAAATTCAGGTCGATGTGACTTTACTCTACCTATTCGATGAGAGGAATATAAAAAATGAAAAGTTTGTACAAAATCTCAAAAAAAATATTTATAGTTGCCTCAAAATTATTACTCTCATTGATATATAAAAAAAAATACCTTCAGGGAAAATGGTTTGATAATAGTGCTATGGGATGGAAATGGGCCTGGGAAGGACTTTTCTTGCAAAAGATATTAGGATATAACAGACATATACCATGGCCAGTATCAGCATTTAACACTTTGTATGACCCCAAAAATATAGAATTTCATCCTGATGACATTAATAATTTCCAAGGAAAAGGCAAGTATTTTCAAAACTTTAATGCAAAAATAGTTATTGGAAAGGGGACGTTCATTGGCCCTAATGTAGGGATTATAACGTCAAATCACGACTCCAAAAACTTATCTAGTCATGTTAAAGGCAACGGGGTATACATAGGAAAGAATTGCTGGATAGGAATGAATGCAATTATTTTGCCAGATGTAGTTATCGGAGATAACACCATTGTTGGTGCTGGTAGCGTAGTGACCAAGAGTTTTATAGATGGAAATTGTGTCATAGGGGGGAACCCTGCAAGGATAATAAAACTCAGTGAAAGAGGAGGTAGATGAGTTGAATTCAATTAAACTATACAATATTGCTCGTTTTCTTTATAGAAAAAAAATCAAGATATTACCTAAATTATTTTACTATCTAATTTTCTTTATTTATAATTCAATTATACCTTATACCGCAATTTTAGGAAAAGGTACAAGGCTGAATTATGGTGGTATTGGGGTTGTTATTCATAAACATGCGATTATTGGGGAGTATGTATTGATTGGAACAAATGTTACGATAGGGGGAAACTTTACAAGTGGAAAACGTCCTGTCATAGGTAATAATGTATATGTATCTACAGGTGCTAAAATTCTAGGTGTTAATATAGGTAATAATGTTATTATAGGAGCTAATTGCGTGGTAACAAAAGATGTACCAGACAATTCGGTAGTAGTTGGTGTTCCAGGAAGAATAATTAGAGAAATTAATGAGGAAGAAGCAACTTTTTTAAATTCTCAAAATTCATAAGTCGGTATCGGAATTAAAAAAGCCATACAATAAAAAACGCACCTTAATTGAGAACGTATTGAATCAACTTGATGATTATGATGCAAGGAGCAAACAAATGTCATATATACTTTCGAAGTCAACGACAAGAGAAAATAAGCATGAAAATTTATTGACAATTTTCTTGTATACAATATATTTTTTCAATTACATAAAAAACAATCCACTTGTTTTTGTTATTAGTCTATGTTTATTTGGAGTAATTTGGATGAGAAATTCAAAGGGTAATGGCGCGCTACTAACGACACTTAAATTACTAATAATTAGCCTACCAATTTCATTTTTAAACATATTCGGTGGCCAGTATGGTGAAATTCCAATATCATGGTTTAACCTTTTTTTTATTATATTATTGGTAATGACATTAAAGTATTTAATTATCTCAAAGTACAGTCGTTCGTTGTTATTTTGTGTGATTTGTTTAATTGTGCTAGGGAGTGTTCTAACTTATTTTTCACACAATTTAATAGATGCCGCTAAACAGTTTTTGAATATTTTAATATTTGTATTTTTGCCTCTAATAGGGTATCAATTATATAAAACGAAATATATTACTGAAACCGAAATTATAAAATTAAAGCAAATTTATATTAATATTACAATTGTGACTGCAGTATTTATTCTTTTTCAATATGCTTTACATAGAGTTTTAGGTTTCCAAACTGGCAACATAGACTTTATGGGAACATATAGAATAGCGTATGGTTTTGTGTTTAATGACTACAGTTTTTTGTCTTTATTTATTGTAAGTGGTATGGCTCTGCTATATAAATCAAAAAAGTTTAACACCTCTCAATTACTATTACTTAGTCTAATGTTTGCAGCCTGTGTGATTTCATCTGCCCGTACTGGAATTATTGCACTAATTCTTGCGTTAGTCCTAGAAGCTCTTTTATCTCTTACAAAGATAAAAATTAGAAGTGTATTGAAACTGCCTTTCATTGCGATCTTATCTATCGCTACTGTATATTTTTTCTCGGCTATTAGAGGCACAGAAGAGTTTTTAAATGATTCTGGAAGGATAGATGGTTATCTCCAAGCAATGGAGTACTTTTATTCGTTTCCTATAACCGGAATAGGGTTAGGTGTAAGGAGTTATAAAGATTTAACGGGACTGGCTATTCCGCATAATATCATTATTCAGTACTTAGTTCAGACAGGAATAATCTTCACAGTAATACTAATCTTTTTTATATTAAAAATTTTTCGCGACTCTATTAAAATTAATAGTAATCTTACTCTACCGCTATTAACAATATTATTAGGTGGATTATTCATTCCTGATATTATCAATTCAAGATATCTACCTATAATAGGAATGTTAATTGGATTAGAAAGAGGACTAACAATCAGAAAACTGGGTGAAAAATATGAGAATATTACATCTACTTACAAGTAATTCGTTATCAGGGGCAGAGAGTGTTGCTATTAACATTATAAATAAAATAAGTTCTACTGAATCTGTATATATGTCACCAGAAGGTGCTATTAGTGAAACTCTAAAATCCGAAAACATTCGATTCATTGGAATGAAAAAATTTTCATTTATAAATGTAATTAAAAAAATCAGAAAACATAACCCCAGTATTATACACGCTCACGATTTGCGCGCAAGTGTATATTCAGTAATTCCATCATTAATGTCTAGATCAAGAGTCATTTCCCATATACATTATAATTCCCCTAAGATGAGCAAAGTAAGTCTCACATCTTTATTTTATTTATTTTTCAGTCTCTTTTTCGAAAAAGTAATAGTAGTCTCTAATCAGGTGAAAAGTGAATTTATATTTTCAAAAATATTAAATAAGAAAATTGTAGTAATACCAAATGTCGTCGATGCTAAAAGAATTTTGTTGTTATCTCAATTGGAAACCAATGAGCAATATGACTTGGGGTTTGTTGGGAGAATAACTCCTGTGAAGGACCCTTTTAAATTTATTGAAATTGTAAGGAATGTAAAAAACAAAATTCCGAATATTAAAGCAATTATGGTCGGAGAAGGTGACGTTTTTAATGAATGTAGTGAATTAATAAAAAAACATAATCTAGTAACAAACGTACATTTAGTGGGTTTCAAAAATAATCCATATAAATATATGAGTAGTACCAAAATAATGGTTTCAACCTCTAGATTTGAAGGTTTTGGTTTAGCTGTAGTCGAGGCCATGATATTAGGGAAGCCAGTGGTTGTTTGTAATGTTGGGGGTCTAAAAGAACTTGTCAAGGATAATTTAAATGGGTTTAAATGTAGCACAGATGAAGAATTTGTCGATAGAATCTATGAGCTGCTTTCTAATGATTCTTTACTTAATGAAATGTCGAATTACGCAAAGATAGAATCAAGAAAGTATACAGAAATGGATCGATACTTTGAGACTGTAAGTAAAATTTATGGGGGTATACTGAAGTGATCAATAGCTTATCAGTACGTAAACTTCATATTGTGATATATTCAGAACTTAAAGAATACGGAGGAGGAAGAGAGACGTGGTTAAACTATTTTTTACCGGGATTATTGAAGGAAAATATCTTTTCAGAAATTATAGTTTATGGACTTAAACCTATTTTAAATCAGGATACCCTCTACATTAAATTCAATAGCTTAGACAAACTAAAATTTATTCCAATCAATGCGGGTGATGTGAACAAGAAGAATTTATTCTTAAATATGAAAAACTATTGCATTAAAACTACTCAAAAAATAATGAAATATGCAAGTAGTGGTGACACTATTTTATTAATGAGTGCAAACATGGAAGCAGTAGTTGGTATTATAGCGAAGTTTTTGCTTCGTAAGAACATATCTGTGATTACATGGATGCGGAGTATAGGGGTAAAAGAAATTTCTTCAAGAAAAGGAAAAGGCATTCAAGCAATATCAGCATTTCTTGAAAAAAAAATTTTCAAAATATCCAACAGAATAATTATGAATGGGAAGGATACGTATAGTCATTATGTTTCCAGCTATCCCCAAGTATCAAAAAAGATGAAAACCATAGAAAATGCAGTAGATTATACAAAATTTTCAGGCATGCCATTACCTAATTTTAATGAAAGTCACATTAATATTACGTACATTGGTAGGTTTAATAGGGAAAAAGGGTTTTTCGATTTTTTGGAATCCATCGATGTTTATAATGGGCAGTCTTTTGCAAGAAATACTAATGAAGAGAAAATTAAATTTAATATATGGGGACATGGTTGTAACGTTCCTGAAAAAGAAAATATGGATTACTTTGGAGTACTTGAAAGAGAGGAATTATTTCAAGCATTAAATAAATCGCATGTGTTAGTTTTTTTGAATTTATCTAATAATCAATTGGCTGCAGGCCTGTCACATGCTTTACTGGAAGCACTAGCAGCAGGTAGATTATGTATTGCTTATAATAATGCTGCCCATAATCAAATACTTAATAAAAGCAATAGCATACTGATTGAAGAGAGTGATGTTTCTAATCTTGCCTATGCATACAATAGTATTTTGAAAGCAAATGAAGCTGAAAATAACGAGATTATAAAATTGTGCCAAAAAGGGCGGGATGCAGCGCTTCCTTTTACAATTGAGGCGCACATAAGTAAGTTTATTCAAATTATAAATGAAATAACAAGTGAGTGATTGTTTATGGCGGCTAATGCAAAAAAAGCAATAGTTTGGATTATGTTTTTCACGGTGTGTTCCAAACTCTTAGGTTTTGCAAGAGATGTTTACTTTTCCTCAAAATTTGGTGCAAGTGTACTTACAGATTCTTATTTACTCGCGCAGACTATCCCTAATTTAATTTTTGCTAGTATAGCTTATGGAGCATTTTCAACATATATACCCGTTTACTCAAAAGTTCAAAAAGATAACGGCAGAGCTGAGGCACTAGGGTTTACAAATAATTTACTCAATATAGTAATAACAATCTCAATTATTTTTTCTATATTGGGTATTATTTTCACTGAGAACATAGTTGCATTAATTGCTCAAGGATTTAATGAAGATGCAATTTCATTAACTAGTCAAATGACAAAATTATTTTTTCCGACTATTATAGTTACTGGAATAGGCTATATTATTCGAGGATATCTACAAATTAATAATTTTTTTCTAGGGCAATCGATATTAGGTTTAGTTTTAAACTTTACAATTATAACTTCGATTTTTTTAAGTGATCCGAATAATATTCAAACAGTTGCATACGGGTTTATTCTTGGAAGCATTTTAGAACTAATGCTCATACTATTACTAGCAGTAAGAAAAGGCTATAAATATCAGCCTGTATTAAAAGTAAGAGAACCAACTATTTTAAAAACATATGTTTTAATGGCACCAGTTTTACTTGGGACAGGACTCAATCAAATAAACGCATTTATTGATCGATTATTGGCTTCAACATTAAAAGAAGGAAGCATTTCCGCTCTTAATTATGCACAAACACTTACTGCATTTTTAATTAGTGTGTTTGCGATATCATTGGCAACGGTATTGTATCCTAAAATGTCCCGGCTTGCAGTATCAAATGATATATTAGGTTTAAAGAGAAGCCTAATTAATAGCCTTAGTATTATAAGTGCTATAACTATTCCTATAATAATAATTATAATAATATTAGCGTATCCGATTATTCAAATAGTATTCGAAAGAGGAATGTTTGGAACCGAAGATACTAAGCGAACGTCACTGGCACTGGTCTACTTGGCAGTAAGCATTTTAGGAATAAGTTTGAGAGAGATAATTGTTAAAGTTTTTTTTGCACTCCATGATACTAAAACACCTTTAATTAATACCTCAATTGCTGTTGTACTTAATATTATATTAAACCTTATTTTGATTAAACCTTTAGGTATTGGAGGATTAGCATTAGCTGCGAGCCTTTCATCAGTGATGTGTTCAATCTTACTGTTAATAAGTTTACAGCGAAAAATCGGAGATATTTCAATTCTATCTTTCTTTAAGGAGTTTTTTAAGGTCATAAGCTCGTCCATCTTAATGGGGTTTTTCTTATACTTGATGTATAAAATGCTATTCAATTTATCGGGAACATGGCTTAATCAGATTCTTATATTAGTGACATTAATCGTATTAAGTTTAATTGTATATATTTTATTATTGGCATTGCATAAGTCGGAGGGGATAGTTTACGCAATGAGAATTATTCTACGGAGCTTAAGGGTCTAATAGAAAAAAATATTTGAAGGAGCAAAAAAATGAACAAATTAATGCAAAAATTACGTGATAAAACTGCTACACTTGGTGTAATTGGGTTGGGATATGTAGGACTTCCGCTTGCTGTAGAGAAGTCAAAGGCAGGCTATAAGACTTTAGGGTTTGATATTCAGGAATCAAGGGTTAGTATGGTAAATCGCGGAGAAAACTATATTGGTGATGTTGTAAATGAAGATCTGGATGCTATTGTTCAATCTGGCTATTTATTGGCAACGACAGACTTCGCAGAAGTAGCAAAGGCAGATTGTATTTGCATCTGTGTTCCAACACCACTTGATAAGCATCAACAACCAGATGTTAGTTATGTTAGGGCATCTGCAGAAAGTATCGTTCCATACATGCATAAAGATATGTTAATTGTACTAGAATCAACAACTTATCCAGGGACAACTGAAGAAGTACTTAAACCAATATTAGAATCATCAGGATTAAAATGCGGAAGAGACTTCTATCTTGCATTCTCTCCAGAACGAGTTGATCCAGGAAACTTACTTTACAAGACCAAAAACACTCCAAAAGTAGTAGGTGGAGTGACTGATTCATGTACAGATGTTGCTGCGACATTGTATGAAAGTATTTTAGAAGCACCTATTCATCGCGTATCATCTCCTTCAATTGCGGAAATGGAGAAAATTCTTGAAAACACGTATAGAAATATAAATATTGGATTAGTAAATGAGTTGGCAATTCTATGTAACAAAATGGGTATTAATTTCTGGGAAGTCATCGAGGCTGCCAAAACTAAGCCTTTTGGTTTTCAGGCCTTTTATCCAGGCCCAGGTTTAGGAGGACACTGTATCCCTCTAGATCCTTATTACCTATCTTGGAAAGCAAGAGAATTCGGTTTCCATACTTCAATGATTGAATCTTCAATGATGATTAATGATCGTATGCCGGAGTACTGTGTCGAGAGGGCAGGCCAGATACTAAATAGAGATAGGAAAGCTGTGAATGGCTCTAAAATATTAATTCTTGGAGTAGCGTATAAACAAGATATTAATGATTACAGAGAGAGCCCCGCTCTTAGGGTGATCGAGGAGCTAGAAAAAAGGGGCGCTAAAGTAGTTTATTTTGATCCATATGTGACGGAATATAATAATCATGGGCAAGTGAAAAAAGGTGAGCTAGAATTGACAGCTAATCTAATTCAGAACTCAGACCTTGTTATAGTTACAACAGCACATACAAATGTAGACTATACGTTTGTTCAAGAAAATGCACATAAAATTTTTGATACGAAAAATGCAATGAAAAATGTAATACATAGAAATAATATCGAATTGCTATAGAAGAGGAGCGACCACATGAAACTAAAGTTTGCTTTAATTGGTTGTGGCAGAATTTCACCTAATCATATTGCTGCAGCCCTGGAAAATAATATTGAGATTGTTGCGTTGTGTGATATCAGACCAGAAAAAATGAAAAGAATAATATCTGATTTTAATCTTACTGAATCACTACCCCAGTATACCGATTATAAAGAATTATTAAGAAATTCTGCAGTAGACTTAATTGCCATTTGTACTGAAAGTGGCTCGCACGGTCAGATTGCAATAGATTGTATTGAAGCTGGATGTCATTTAATTATTGAAAAACCTATTGCACTTTCACTCGAGGAAGCGGATGAAATAATTGAATTAGCCAAAAAGAAAAATATCAAAGTTAGTGCGTGTCATCAAAATAGATTTAATAAATCTATTAAAAAAATAAGAGAAGCAGTTCAAGAGAATAGATTCGGTAAGTTGCTCCATGGCACAGCACATGTTCGTTGGCATAGAGGTGAAGATTATTATAAACAAGCACCTTGGAGAGGAACCTGGGAGCAAGATGGTGGAGCATTAATGAATCAATGTATTCATAATATTGATTTGTTGCGATGGATGATGGGCGATGAAATTGATGAAGTTATTGGAATGATAGATAATGTGAATCATGACATTATCGAAGCAGAGGATCTAGGTTTGGCTTTAATTAAATTTAAAAATGGAAGTTATGGAGTAGTAGAAGGAACAACAAACATTTATCCTAGTAATCTTGAGGAGACCCTGTATATATTTGGTTCCAAGGGGACAGTAAAAGTGGGAGGGAAATCAGTTAATATTATTGAGGAGTGGATGTTTGCAGATATGCTAGATAGCCCAGAAAAGGTGAAGAAGGAATATCAAGAAAATCCCCCCAATGTATATGGGTTTGGCCACATCCCGTTATACCATGATGTAATTGACGCAATTAAAGGCGATAGAGATCCATATGTTTCAGCAGAAGATGGAAGAAAAGCGCTTGAGCTTGTTTTGGCGATTTATAAATCTGCTGCAGAGGGAACTCGTGTCAAATTACCACTGACCAATGCCAATACTTCGGACTTTAAAGGAATGTTCAAATAATGGATTACTTTGTGCATGAAAGTAGTTATATTGATACAGACGTAAAAATCGGAGTAGGGACTAAGGTGTGGCACTTTTGTCATATTCAAAGCGGTACTCATCTTGGAGAAAATTGCATATTGGGTCAAAATGTTAATATTTCTAACAACGTAAAAGTTGGTAACGGGGTGAAAATACAAAATAATGTTTCGATCTATGAGGGAGTAGAACTGGAAGACTATGTTTTTTGTGGACCATCTATGGTATTTACAAATGATTTAACACCGCGAAGCAAATATCCAAAGGGCAGAGAGAAGTATAGGAAAACGCTTGTAAAGTATGGAGCATCTATTGGAGCAAACGCTACTATTGTGTGTGGTAATACTATTGGGCGGTGGGCTATGGTGGCATCTGGAGCGGTTGTAACTAAGGATGTTCCCGATTTTGCCCTAGTCAGGGGAGTGCCAGCTAGACAGGTAGGGTGGGTGTGTGAATGTGGTGCTGTATTAAAAAGTGATTATTCTTGTCGAGAGTGTACAAAGGAGTACCATTTGTTTGGAATGCTATTGAGCGAAAACACTAGATAACACCTAAAGTGGGGAATGATTTCGAATGGAGTTTAGAGACCTAAAAAGTCAATACCAAAGATATAAGCAGGAAATAGATTCCTCAATACAGGGAGTTATTGATAGTGGTTCCTTTATTGGGGGCGGAGTAGTTGAGGAATTAGAGGAACTTTTAGCCGAATATGTAGGAGTAGATCATTGTATTTCTTGTGCAAATGGAACGGAAGCAATGGCTCTTGTTCTAATGGCCTGGGGAGTAGAAAAAGGGGATGCGGTTTTTGTTCCAGACTTCACATTTTTTTCTACGGGAGAAGTTGTATCTTTTAGGGGAGCCACACCTATCTTTATAGATGTAAATAGAGATACGTTTAATATTGATGTAAGCAAACTTGAGGATGCAATTAAGAAAACAATTGAGGAAGGTAAATTGAGAGCAAGAGCAATTATCCCTGTTGATTTATTTGGTTTACCAGCAAATCACTATGAAATAGATGCATTATCGAAGAAGTATAACTTATTAGTGCTTGAAGATGGTGCTCAAGGATTTGGTGGAAGTATTAATGGAAAAAAAGCATGTAGTTTTGGTAATGCTGCAACAACCTCATTTTTTCCAGCAAAGCCTTTAGGATGTTACGGTGATGGCGGCGCAATATTTACAAATGACAGTTCTCTTGCAGAAGCGTTGAAATCGCTAAGAGTTCATGGAAAAGGAAAAAGTAAGTATGATAACATACAAGTTGGAGTTAATTCTAGACTGGATACAATACAGGCTTCAATTCTAAAGGTGAAGTTAAAGGCTTTTGTTGAACATGAGTTAGAAAATGTAAATCTAATAAGTCGTTTCTATAACGAACAGTTGAGAAGCGTTGTGGATATTCCTGTTATACCGGAGGGTTACTACTCAAGCTTTGCACAATATACTATAAAACTTGGGAGTAAGGAAGAACGGGATGGATTGCAGCGCCACCTACGAGGAAATGGAATACCTAGTATGGTTTATTATCAAAAAGGGTTACATAGTCAAGCTGCCTTCTCCCACTTGAAGAATATGAATTTTGATTATTCAGTTAGTAATAAGCTAACTGAAACTGTTCTTTCGCTACCGATGCATCCATACTTGAGTAAAGAAGAGGTGGATAAGGTGTGTAGTTCGATTAAAGAATATCTCGCAAGTGTTTCTAATATAGCTCAATTCAATTGAAATCATTGGGTTGCATATATTCTTGTTTATTTTGGAAATTCAAAAATGTTCACGAAAGTAATGCACTAAGTGGATTTCAGATTTAAACGTGTCTTCATATCGTTGTCATGTTTTGAACTTCGACTTGGCTTTCTCGTCATCTGGAGTGATCACCGGTCGTAGGGTTTTCACAACACTGTAGATTAGGATTGAAAAATTATAAAATAAAGAAGGAATTGTTCTAAGTCTGTAAAGAGAAATCATGATATGTCTCAGTGGAAAAGTAAGCGTCAAACAGCCCTCATCTTAAAAACAAGGTGGGGGCTGTTTGACGCTTACTTTAAGGCCAATCTGGAGCAGCTCATAAGGAAAAATTCCTGAGGACGGTAGAGTTGACTATACCGCCGACTATGTAGCTGCATATAAAGAGGCAGATGCCAAATTTATCAGTGTCGGCACGCCGGAGCAAGCAGCCAGCTAGACGGCTGGTCTAACTTGTCCTACATCACAACGTGGCGAGACAGATCGCCGGGACGATCGAAAAGGACTGTCTGGTCGTGTTGAAGTCGACGGTACCCGTCGGGACGGATGACAAGATGAAGCAGTTCATTCATGACTGCCTCGCCCACGGTGTGCGAGTAGAGGTCGCTTCGAATCCGAAGCTGATGCGGACGCCGCTCGTCTATGACGGTCGCAACCTGTATGCGGTCGCGGACATGAAGGATGCAGGCGTGGAGTATCATTCGATCGGGCGCGAACCCGCGATCAGAGAAGGCGTGAAGGAGGCGAGGTAGATTGGGAGAACATGCGACAGCTGCAGGGAAGGTCTATCTGGTGACAGGCGCGGCGGGGTTTATCGGTTATTACGTGGCCAAGCGGCTGCTGGAGCAGGGCTGCATGGTCGTCGGCCTGGATAATGTGAACGACTATTATGACGTGAATCTCAAGCGTGCACGACTGGCGGAGCTGATGCCGCATGAGGGTTTCGTTTTCGTCGAGGCCAGCATTTCGGATCACACGGCGGTTATGTCGCTGTTCGAGCAGTATAAGCCGGCTGCTGTTGTTCATTTGGCGGCGCAAGCGGGAGTGCGTTATTCCATTGAGAATCCGGATGCTTATATCGAGAGCAACATTACCGGCTTTTTTCATATCTTAGAGGCTTGCAGGCATTTTCCCGTGGAGCATTTGGTGTACGCTTCGTCGAGCTCGGTGTATGGGGCCAATAAGAAGGTACCCTTTGAGGAGACGGACTTCGTCGATCATCCGGTGTCGCTTTATGCGGCGACGAAGAAGTCGAATGAGCTGATGGCGCATACGTACAGCCACCTGTACCGCATACCGGCGACGGGACTGCGATTTTTTACGGTGTACGGACCGATGGGCCGGCCGGATATGGCGTACTTTGGTTTCGCGGATCGTTATTTTGCGGGAAAGCCGATTCATATCTTCAACAACGGGGACTTCGACAACGATCTGTACCGCGACTTCACGTACATCGACGATATCGTGACGGGGATTGAGCGACTTATTGCGCAGCCGCCAACGGATGGCGTTCCTCACCGCGTGTACAACATCGGCAACAACAGTCCGGAGAAGCTGATGACGTTTATCGAGACGCTGGAGAGAGCTCTGAGCAAGGCAACGGGCAGGGAGATCCTCTTCGACAAAATATTCGAACCCCTCAAGCCTGGCGACGTCCCCGCGACTTACGCTTCGACGGATCGGCTGCAACAGGCGGTGGACTTTAAGCCGGAGACGCCAATCGAGGTAGGACTGCAGCGCTTTGCCGATTGGTACGTGGAGTATTATGGGGTGAACAAGGCTTAATGTGCAAGACGCGTAAGGCATAAATCGTTTATTGTCAAAAACTCCGTTGCTCCTGAGCCACGGAGTTTTTGTCTAGTCTTTTTGATCCATCCCGTCGACATCAGGCGGTCATCAGGGTACAATTAACGGAGGCTTTCAACTGGAGAAAGCATGTAGAACTGGAACGAATCTGTTTGTTAAGGAGCTGTTGGAATGCTGAACGAGACTGTGCTGTGGGAAGGCAAACCTTTTAATTTCGGATTTCCGACGTTTACGCATTACAAATTGACGGATCGCAGACTGATTGTCGAGAAAGGCGTCTTTACGAAGCGGCGCGAGGAGATTCAATTGTACCGCATCCGCGATGTTTCCCTGAAACGGAATCTGTTTGAGAGAATACTAAAGTTCGGGGATATTACGATTATATCCACGGATACGAGTACTCCTTCCTATACGCTTCGAAATGTTCGTAATAGTGTCCACGTATCGGATCTGCTAGGCCACGCGACAGAGAATGCCCGGATCAAGAACAGAGCGTTCGAGCTGACGGAAGTGTAAGGCCGAATAACGGCAGACATATGGAGCAACATTTCCGTCTTTTTCCACGTCTTAGATGCGAGGCAGGATTGCTACGCTTCGCGACTGGTACGTGGGGGATTATGGTGTAAAGTAAAGGAAATTGCCTATGCGAAAGTTTATGTACGGTGCCGCCGTGCTTGTATGGATGGCGGTTATTATCGGCTTCTCTAATCAACAGGCGTCGGATTCCAATGCGCTTAGCAGCGGACTCTCGGATGCCATCGCGACGACGATTCGCGTCATGCTGCCGGGATTGGAGCTGGATGCGGGAGAGTTGAACCATGTCGTTCGCAAGCTGGCCCATGGTCTGATCTATCTGGTGCTCGGCATGCTTGTCTTGGGCACTTTGACCAAGTTGGGCGTAAGAGGCGGGCGCGGCGTGGCGATCACCCTGCTGGTGTGCGTGTTGTTTGCCGTGTCCGACGAGCTGCATCAGCTATTCGTATCGGGCAGATCGGGCCAAGCCAGCGATGTCATCATTGATAGTATCGGAGCCTCAATCGGCATTCTCCTATTCAAGGGGGCGGCACGGATCGGTGCTAGCCTCGGACGGGAGCGAACATAAGGCCGAAGCGGTTGGCAGCTAGAATAAGCGGCAAGGAGGACTATACATATGGGAGCCAAACAAAGAATATCGCTTATCGTCGTCGGACTGCTGCTCGTATTGGGCGCGGCGACTTATGGCGTGGTGACACTGACAGCAAAGATGAACGATGCCAAGGAGCTCAAGCAGCAGCTGGCAGAGTCGGATCAACCGGATGAGAGCGATCCGGCGCAAGGCGAGGGCAATAAGGATAGCGATGGCGTCGGGGACCAAGATGGGAATCAGGATGGAATAGCAGGCGGGGATGGCCAAAGCGTCTCGCCGGCTCCTGGCGGCAACCCTGGAGACAGCGTGACGCCGGACAAGCCTGCGGGCGGAGAAGGCCAGACGGGCAAGTCGGGCGCCGAAACGCCGGGGTCAACCGGCGGCAGCGGCGGTGGCGTGCCGGGAACGCCGGCTAATTCTGGCGGCAGCGGCTCAGATACGCCTGCCGCGAAACCGGAGCCAAGCGCGACGGCGCCAACGACTGGCGGCGGCAAGGCGAGCAAGAGCGAGATTGATGCGGCGGTTACGGCATCGATGGAGTCGCTCCGCAGCACTTGCAAGGCGACAAGCTCGAAGCTGGTGTCCTCGATCAAGGCGGAAATCGCCGAGAATAAGGAGGCAGCTCTTGAGACGCTCCAGTCGGAGTATCTGGGTCAAGTTGTTGCCGCCGAGGCTTCGTGCGACGCGCAATTTAACCAACTGGTAGGCGATGCGCAGGCGAAGTACAAGGATGCGGGCCTATCGGCAAGCGAGATGCCGGATTGGAGCTCGGAGTACGAGCGGGCCAAACAAGACGCGCGATCGGCGGCGCTGGTAGAGATTGCGGCGGCACTGGACTAGGGCATGACTGAAAACCCGCTCTGGGGCATCTTTCACCGCCTTTCCGCCCCCTGCTTCGTCACTTTTGCTTGATGTACCCCCGGTACGACTTCACAAAAGTTCCTTGCATGGAACGAAAATTCGGCAAAATCTGCTCCCCTCGGAGTATTCAGACACGCCCTAAGACGGAGAGGAAGATTAAAGAATGGCAAGGAAGAAGAAATTATGGGGGATGACGTTA
>NZ_MXQD01000053.1:0-10442 GCF_002165585.1 Paenibacillus sp. MY03
GACGGAGAGGAAGATTAAAGAATGGCAAGGAAGAAGAAATTATGGGGGATGACGTTAATGGCGTCCCTGTTGTTAATGGCGACACCTCTGCAAGCGGCAATGGGAGCGGCAGAAGGCACCGGACGGGCGGCGGCTGTGCCTGCGTCCGCTGTTACCGGAGCGGGAGTGTCTTATGCAGCGGCAGCCGCGACAGTGAAGGCGCAGGCCGCGCAGCCTAAAAAGGAAACGACGGTGCAGGTCAAGACGCAGCCGGTCAGGCTCATCTTCGACGATAAGGAACTGACGCTGCCCAAGGGGCAGCACGCTTTTATCCATCAGGCGCGGACCTACGTGCCTATCCGTTATCTCTCCTATGCTTTGCTGAAGCAGGTAGGCTGGGATCCCGCAAAAAATCAAGTGACCATCTCGGAGCCCACGGCAGCGGAGCTTGCCGATCTCAAGAAGAAGCTGCTTGCGGCGAGCGGCGGCAAGCCAAGCCAGACGACGCAGACGCTGACCATGAAGGTCAAGGAAGCGACGCTGATCTTTAATGGCAAGGCGAAGGCGCTGCCGGAGGGTCAATCCCTATTTATCCTCAATGGATCGATCTACGTGCCGTTGCGCTTTCTGGCAGAGTCGCTCGGCACCAAGATTGACTGGGATCCTGCGACAAGAACGGTCAGTGGACAGTCGAAGGCGTACCAGGCGGAGCATGGCGAATCGAACAATGGCGGAAAACCCGGAGATGGCAATTCCGGCACGGGCGGCGGCGCTCCCGGAGCGGGCAACGGCGGCGGAGGGGGCGCGCCTGGCGGAGGAACGCCGGCGAACCAGACGTATGCACAGATTACTTCGGGTGCGGAATCCAAACTGTACGCTTTGCGTTCGAGCTGCGAATCTACGCTGACGGGAATCGTGCTGAGCTATACGGATACGAGCGAAGCGGGCAAAAAGAAGCTAAAGTCAGATATTCAAGCGGCGGTAGCGACTTGTACGGGCAACTTCGAGACCATCATTGCCGACACCTCGGCGGCGCTGACGGCGGGCGGGCATAGCACGGCTATCCTTGCCGAATATCGAACCAAGTTCGAAGAAGAGCTAGAAGCAGGCCGCAAGCTTGCGGAATCCATGTTATAGGATACAAAAGAGAAGAGGCTCCCGGGCTTGCAGCCCGGGAGCCTCTCTTGCTGTGTCTGGACTATGTAACCGTTCGGTACTGCTGCGGAGCCGATCGATTCTGCGTCTGACAGGGCATGTATGGGAACTGGGATTGATCAGAATTTAGAAAAGATCCGCTTGCGGCTGTTCTTCCTGACTTTGTACCAGTAATGGCCGTTCTCGTCGCGAAAAATTCTAATACCGATTAGCTTGAGCGGTGTCGTTAATTCGGTGAACATTATATATCCGGACATATCCATCACCTCGCTTACATACTCTCCTAATAATATCAAACTTTTTACCTATTTACTAGGAAAATATGCTTATTCATATGGGCTAAAACTACTAATTTCTAGTTTTGCGAGAAGCTTGTGTTCTCTCAGGCGACAATGTTGTTCAATCGGTTTGACGAGCGTTGAAGGCCAGCATCGAACCAAGCGTCCATTTGTCAGAAAAAAGGGTTGCAACTCTAGCAAATTGTGGTAACATGGAACTATAAAAGCGAGACACGATAACGGCAAACTTGGCGAAAGCCAGGGACGCAAAGCTACAGGGTCTTCCAATCCATGGATTGATGACAGCCAGCTACCGAATGATTGGGCTTTTTTTGTTGTTTATAGGACTTTATCGCACGGCAATAGGTCTTTATTGAACACCTTATTGCGTGTCAAAAAGTTCGGTTTTCAGCTCCGAGACTACCTCTAAAGCTTCACACGATAATGGCAAACCTGTCGAAAGGCAGGGACGCAAAGCTATAGGGCCTTCTAAACAGATGGCAGCCTGGCCACCGAAAGGAGTTTTTTGTTATGCGTAAATTCATTATGATGGTTGTATCGGTATTCGTGCTGTTTACATCGGTACAAGCTGTATCGGCCGCTGATGCAGGTGCTGCTTGGCTGGACACGTCGGCATTGGCGCAAGGCATTGTCAAGGTAACCTATGACGTAAAGCCGAAGGTCAAGATGAAAGTCATGATCGCGAAGGGCAAAGAAAACTATACGTATAGTCTGGCTACAGGCCGCGTAACGGAGACTCTCCCGCTGCAGCTCGGCAATGGCGATTACAAGATCATGCTTCTGGAGAACATCTCGGGCACCTCGTATAAAGCGGTTAAGCAACAAGCGGTTAAGTTGAACCTCAAGGATGAGAAGGTCGTGTACCTTAATTCCGTTCAAAATGTAAGCTGGACAAGCACTAGCCAAGCCATTGCGAAAGCGAAGGAGCTGGCCAAGGGCAAAACGACGGACGAAGAAAAAGCGAAAGCCGTATACAACTACATCATCGCAAATATCGCGTATGACAAGGTTCTGGCGGACACCGTCACTTCCGACTACCTGCCGAGCATCGACAAGACGCTTGCTTCGAAGAAGGCGATCTGCTACGGATACGCTTCGACATACGCGGCAATGCTGAGAAGCCTTGATATTCCGACCAAGCTGGTCATGGGCGATTCCGATTATGTAGACGTCTACCACGCATGGAACGAGGTTTATCTGAACGGCAAGTGGGTCATCGTGGATACGACAGTGGACGCAGGCATTAAGCAAAGCAACAAAGCGACCGTATTTGCAAAGGACGCAACCAAGTATACGAAAACCAAACAGTACTAATATATAGGTTCATAAGAAGAAGGAGACTCGCGAAGCGGGTCTCTTTTTTTGCGTTTAAGCCGGATTCGGAGCGTAATAAGGGGCAAATCGCGAAAAGGGTGTAGCATCTCAAAAAAAGCGTGTGCTCCAAAAAAGGATATGGCGTAGCGCCGTAAAAAGTGGTGATTTCAATAGCGGGCGATGCCGTGCTAGTTTAAGGGTGCAGGTTAGCCAATAACCATTTAAACCGAAAGGAGACTCGCATGAAAATGAATATACCGCAACCGACGGGACTGCCTGCCGAAGCCGGAATGCCCGCTAGAAAAAAATCGTCATTTTGGAAGCAAGTTTCACGAAATCGCTTTCTTTATATGTTGCTTGTGCCGGTGGCCATTTATCTGCTCGTGTTTAAATACGCTCCCATGTTCGGCGAGATTATCGCGTTCAAAAATTATCGTCTGGCCGATGGCATTTGGAACAGCCCCTGGGTTGGCTTCGAGCAGTTCGAGAAGCTGTTTGCGAGCCGGGAGTTCTATGTCGTGCTTAAAAACACGCTTTTGTTGAACTTGTATCACCTTCTATTCGCGTTTCCCGTGCCGATTCTGCTGGCCATCCTGTTAAACGAGGTCCGCGTGGAATGGTACAAGAGGACATTGCAAAATTTGCTGTATATTCCCCATTTCATTTCTTGGGTCGTGCTGGGCAGCATCGTGATCGCGTTACTGTCGCCGTCCACGGGGTTCGTCAACTATTTGCTAAAGGGCTTCGGGCTGGAGCCGATCTACTTTATGGCCGACAAGCTTTGGTGGCCCGTCAGCTTTATCGTCTCCGGTATATGGAAGGAAGCCGGCTTCGGCACGATCCTGTATTTGGCCGCCATGGCTTCCATCGATCCGACGTTGTACGAGGCTGCAAGAATGGACGGGGCAAGCAAGCTGCGGCAAACCTGGCATGTAACGCTCCCCGGCATTCGCAGCACGATCGCGATTCTGCTCATTTTGCAAGTAGGCAAAATGATGGATGTCGGCTTCGAGCAGGTGTATGCGCTTCGCAATGACGCGGTGACAAGCGTGGCGGAGGTCATCAGCACCTTTGTGTATACGAGAGGCCTGGTGAATTTGCAGTACAGCTATACGACGGCTCTCGGACTGTTCCAATCGCTGATTGCCTTGATTTTGGTCGTATCGGTTAACCGGATCATCAAGGCGATGGGAGAGAGGGGCCTATGGTGAGAAGGACGACAGGAGGTAATCGGACATGAATGAAAGAAGTTCCTCGCCAGCCTGGTTTCGATGGCTCAACTATATTTTCCTTGCGTTATGCGCTTATGCGACTTTGTTTCCCTTTATCAATATTATCGCGACGTCCTTTAGCAGCAGCAGGGCGATCAACGCGGGCGAAGTGTTTATGTGGCCGATCGAATTTAATCTCGACGCCTACAACAATTTGATTCGGGACGGTCAACTGATCGTCGCCATGAAGAACACGGTAATCATTACGCTGGTAGGCACCGCGCTTAATATGCTGTTTACGATTATGGCGGCTTACCCGCTGTCCAAGGCAAGGCTCAAGGGCCGGAATGTCATGCTGATGGCGATTTTGTTCACGATGCTGTTTAGCGGCGGGCTCATCCCGAACTTCCTGCTCGTCAATACGCTTGGTCTTGTCAACTCCTATTGGTCATTATGGCTCCCCGCGCTTATTAGTGCCTACAACATGTTTGTTATGAAATCGTTCCTGGAGGGGTTGCCGGAGGAGCTGGAGGAATCCGCGGCTATCGACGGAGCGAGCGAGTTTACGATTCTGTGGCGAATTATTCTGCCGTTGTCGAAGCCGGTCATCGCGGCTCTAACGCTGTTCTATGCGGTCGGCTGGTGGAACTCCTATATGAACGTGCTGATCTATATCCGAAGCACGGATAAATTGTCGCTTATGGTAAAGCTGTACCAAATGATCGATCTGGTCAGCACGGAGCTGCTGCGCGGGGAAGGCGTCCTCCAAGCGGTCATAACGCCGGAGAGCATCCGGGCGGCGGCGGTCGTGTTTGCCATCGTGCCGATCCTGTGCGTCTATCCGTTCCTGCAGAAACATTTTATCAAGGGCGTTCTGCTGGGGTCGATCAAAGGTTAACGGCTCCGGCGTTCTCAAAAGATGTCAAATGCGCTCTCGCGGCGCGTTCTGATATAATTTAAAAACAGTTAACAGGAGGTCAAGTATGGATCAAAAAGGGAAGCAATACTTAAAGGGCAGATTGCTGCTGATTCTCGTCGTTATGGTGATGGTCGTCGTATCCGCTTGTTCGAACGGCGCAAACGGTTCGGGCAACAAAGGAAACGGCAATAAGGCCGGTCAGGAAAGCCAGGCGCCTTCAGACAATGGAGGGGCGGAGAAGGACCCGTATGAAGGTCTGCCTAAAAAGATCAGCATTTCCACCTTTGATCGGGGTCAGGTATCCAGCGACGAAGGCACGTATGAGGATAACCGTTGGGTCAAGTGGATTCGCGAGCAATCCGGCATCGACGTATCGATCGTGCCCGTGCCGCGCAATCAGGCGCAGGACGCGCTTAACGTGTTGTTTGCGTCCGGCGGAGCTCCCGATCTGGTGTGGGAGTATGACCGCGCGTATATCGGCAAGCTGGTAACGCAAGGCGTCATTCAACCTATTGGAGAATATATCGAGAAGTACAGCACGTCGTACAAAAAATATTTGGAAGAACATCCCGAGTTGCTCCCTTACTTGACGTTCGACGGCGAGATCTATGCCGTATCCACGGAACGTCCGTTGTTCGCGGTTGCCAATCACGGCGTCTGGATTCGGCAGGATTGGCTGGATGAGCTGAAGCTCGATCAGCCGACAACCGTCGAGGAGTTGATCGCGGTCGCCAAGGCGTTCAAGGAACGATATCCGGACAGCACGCCGATCGTAGGCCATACCACGAGCGATATCTACTCGGCCATCTATGGCGCCATGAACTTCCAATGGTACCTGGAGGACGGCAAGATGCAATACGGAGCTACGCTGGACCGGTTCGCCGATGTGATCGGGCTGGAGAAGCAGCTTTATGAGTTGGGGCTTGTAGACAAGGAGTATCTGACCGATAGCAACAATCAGCGCGCCAGCCAGCTCTGGACGACAGGCAAAGCGGGCATTTACCTCGGGCAATGGGGAAGAGGCTCGAACGATATTATGATCAAGGATATGCTGTCCAACGTGCCGACGGCGAATCCGGTGCCGCTGGAGATGGTCGCTTCCCAGTATGGCAAGTACGGCGCTTATCAAGAAGCTCCGCCTAATATTTTCGTAGCTTTCAATAAAGATATGAAAAATCCGAAAGCGGCGATCGAATATTTGGACTGGCTGATCGACGGAGGCTGGTACCCGCTTGTCAATGGCGAGGAAGGCGTCCATTATGAAAAGGTTAACGACGTTCCGAAGCAGCTTGACAGCGATAAGTTTAACAAAGAAGTGCTGTACGCCGGCGAATACGCGGTCGTCAGAGATCAGGTGACCAAAGCCGAGGATCTGCTTGCGCTTGCTCCCGACGACGAGCAGTCCCAGCGTATCGCCAAGCTGAACATGACATCGCTCGAGATCGCCATGAAAAACGAGTTCCGCAGGGACATCCCGTATCAGCCAAGCTTCGACAAGATTAACGAGATCCGTTCGACGCTGGATACGTTTATCCGGGAGACGCGCGCAACCGCCGTAACCCAAGGGTCGAAATATACGGGGCAGTGGGCGCTCGAGGAGATCCGCAAGGAATGGGAGCGACTGGGCGGCAAGGAAGCGGATGAGCTTGCGCAGAAGTGGTACGAAGAGAACAAGGCAAGCTTCTAAAATGACGGAAGTCTGAATGAGGTTGACTTATAAGGGGGAACAGGCATGAACGTGACCAAAAATCGGAGGCTTGTGAAAGCGATCGGCGTTTTGTCCATCGTCCTGTTCCTCCTTGTATCGACTTCATTCTTTTTCACTTATTCGGTATTCAATAAACAATTGAAACGGCAACTGGTCGATACGAATATGGAGCTGCTCGGCCAAGTCGACCATAAGCTCGAGCTGACGCTTAAGCATATTGACAAGTCGACGATTCAGTTGCTCAAGAACGATGAGGTCATCCGTTTCTTTGACAAGGATCTGGATGAGCAGGCAAGCCAAAATAATGCGTTTCGCATTTCCAACTTGATCGCGAACGCGATCAACAGCATGGATAATATTTTCACAATCGACTTGTATTCCTATGGAAAACAACGGCTTGTCACGGGGAATGTGCTGACGGAGGAGGAGCTGTCGAACGACTTTCGCTGGATTACCGGGTTCGAGCAATTTGACGGTTTCTACGAATGGATGTCGACTCGCAAGGTGCTCATCAACCGTTCCAGCTATCCCGTTTACCGCGACGTCGTGACGCTGGTGCGCACCTATCCGCTTATCCATTCGCCGGGGGCGAGAAGAGGGGCCGTTGCGGTTAACGTCAAGGAGGATGCGTTGTACGGCCTGATTCGGAATACGGCCGATGCCGATGGCGGGCAGACCTTCGTGGTCGACCGGGAAGGCGTCGTGGTGCTTCATTCGGACCATAATAAGGTAGGCAAGGACATCAGCGAGTTTTCCTATATAAGCCGTATGCTGAAATCCGAGGGGGACACGGGTCATTTCACAGCCGATGTGGAACAGACGCAGTCCTCCGTCTTCTATGTCAAAGACGATTATACGGGCTGGTATATCGTCCGCTCCGTGCCGGAGTCGCAGTTTACCCGTCCGCTCATCCTGTTCCGCAACGTATTGTTCCTGCTCGCGGTTGTCTTGTTCGTTGTCGCCACGGTATCGGCAGCAGTGATCGGCCGCTGGACGTTCAAGCCGATGAATCGGTTCGTCCAGGCGATGCGGCAGCAATTGTCGGCTCCCGCCAAGTCGGGAGGCCGCAAGTACAACGACGAATTCCATTATTTCGAATCGACGGTGCAGCATATTCTGGAGGACAGGGAGCAGTTGCACAAGCAAGTTGTGGAAAGCAAGCCGCTGGTCAAGTGGCAGTTAATGACGGAGCTGCTGTCGGGCGGACCGAAAAACTTGTCGGCGATTCAGCCTTATATGGATACGCTGAATATCCGCCTCCATGCGCAGCGCTTCGTCGTGATGAGCATCGAGTTCGACAACAAGGGGCAGATTGCTTCCGCGCGCGACTTGAAGCTGTATGCCTACGCGCTTTGCAACGTGGCCGAGGAGCTGATGAACGCGGAAGGCCAAGGCATCGCTTGCGAGCTCGACAAAGGCAAATGCGTGGTCATTATGAGCTTCGGCGACGACGAGGATCGGGAACGGCATGCCATCCGGGCCGTGGCCGTGGCGGATATGTTAAAGGAGTTCGTCCAGGAATATCTTGGACGGACGATCAGCATCGGAATCGGGGATGCTGTGGAGATGCTCGAGGAGGTACCGGCATCCTACAAGCAATCGTTGGAAGCGCTCCGGTATAAGCTGGTCATGGGCGGCAACTCCATTATAACGAGAGAAGATATACCGGCGGACCCGTCGCCCCAATTCTACAAGCTGTTCGCCATGACCGACGGAATCGTCGCTTCGGTAAAGCTGCCGGACGCCGACAAGATGCGCGGGCAGGTTCGCAAGTGGTTCGAATCGTTTGCGGAGCAGGGCGTCCCGCCGGAATTGATTATGCAGCTTGTCGTGCAGTGCCTGATGAAGACCGCGACCGCCGCGGCCGAAATCGGCGTCGATACGGAAGGCATTTTCCCGGAGCAATATTTGGTCGAAATGCTGAATCAGTACGAGCGGCTGGAGCAACTGGAGAAATTTACGGTTGGCGCGCTGGACAGCTTTATCGAACGAATTCGCGAGAAACGGGGCAGCAGGGAACGCAACGATACGATCGATAAAGCCAAACAGTACATTCAGGAGCATTATATGCGCAGCGACATGTCGCTCAATTTGCTTGCCGGCGAATTTCATCTTAGTATCT
Source organism: Paenibacillus sp. MY03 (assembly GCF_002165585.1). NCBI lineage: Bacteria > Bacillati > Bacillota > Bacilli > Caryophanales > Paenibacillaceae > Paenibacillus > Paenibacillus sp. MY03. The sequence continues at coordinate 8,708 of NZ_MXQD01000053.1, forward strand.
CGCATTTGAGCAAGCTGTTTAAGGAACAGATGGAGTGCAATTTTATCGATTATTTAATGGAGGTTCGCATGAATCAGGCCAAAGAGCTGCTGGCCGGCACGGAAGACAAGATCCGCGACATCGCGGAGCAAGTCGGATACTCCAACGTCAACAGCTTTGTGCGGATCTTTAAGAAAATGACGGGGCTGACGCCGACGGAATTCAGGGAACGGTCCAAGGGCTGACGCGGAAGAAAAAAGAGAGGTGGCCTGCGGGCTGGCGTAGACGGGGAACCGGAATGGACTTAAGGTTGGCGCGGCAGCCTTCGGGCTGTTAGTTGCACGGAAAGGGGCAGGATATCGAAATGTTCACGCTGCGCGAAACGATAGATGCCGCCACGGGCGTTAGCATACGATCCATAGGGGCAAGCGGTGTCGACACCGGCCACCAATATTTCACGGCCATGTCCTGGATGTCGGACAGCCGGCATATCGTGGTTTGCACGGATATCGACGGGGACAAGATGGGCGTTTTCGTCAAAGCGGATACGACGGATGGCTCGGGAGAAATCATCGTCGATCGGCTGGAATGGGGCAGGGGCCTCGTATCCGACGGCGATCGGTTCTATTATTATATCGGTCCGGACATCTACGAGAGGGATCTGGTTTCCGGCCGGAGCCGCATCGTTTGCCGCCTGGATCCGGCGGCGGTCGTATATGGCCCACTGTCGATTACGAAAGATGGCAGTACGATGGGCATTTACTGGCGGGCAGGCGGGCAATGGGTTATCGGTACGGTCGACGTGGAGACGGGACGCGTGAGGGAGGTGGCGACTCCGGATTTCGCGGAGCCTTACCCGATAGCCAATCATGCCATGATCAGTCCGGAGGATCGAAATCTGTTGTTCTTCGCGCATGAAGGCCAGACCGAATATATTCCGGACCGGATTTTTATGGCGGACGTTCGGAGCGGCGAGTTCCGCTGCGGCTTCGGGCAGAAGCGGATGGGAACCGGCGAGCTCGGAGAATACGTCGGTCATGAGATGTGGGCGCCCGACGGCAGGCAGCTGTACTTTGTGAAATATCCGCACAGCCCGCTAAAGCCAACCGGCATTTACCGCGTGGACGCGCTGAATGGCGAGGCGGAATTCGTGAACGGCGACTATCGTTATTGGCATGTAGCGGTAAGTCCCGATGGCCGATGGGCGGTCGCGGATACGACGGAAGAGGAGGAAATCAGCAAGATTGTGCTAATCGATCTGGCAAGCCGTTCCTCCAGACTTCTGTGCGAAATTCCGATGTGGAAGCAACATCCGGGGCATCCCCATCCTTCCTTTAGTCCGGACAGCCGCAAAATCAGTTTTACGCTGGCGGACGAGGAGCGGAACCTGCGGGTAGGCATCATCGATATAGCGGAATAGAGAAAGAACCAGTAACCAGACTGACATTGGATGCCGCCAAGTCATATGAAAGATATGACTATTAACAGGCAGGCTCGGAAGGAGACCCGCTGGCGAAGCGGGTCTCTTTCTTTGACGTATGGTATGGGGTGCCCGGCAATGCCCCCAGCTATAATGGGTGATGAAAACGACCTTATTCGTGCGGTACTACTTGGCTTGCATAGTTGCAGGTCGCACATTCCGGAAGGATTCCGACAGCCGTTTTTCGCGTTAAAATCGGATTCTATAATTTTATTGAAAATAGTGCTTGCAATCCACTAGGCGTTCGTGATATATTATTTCTTGTCGCCGCGAGAG
>NZ_MXQD01000054.1:0-87990 GCF_002165585.1 Paenibacillus sp. MY03
CGGTCTTGACAAGGTATTAGCTGGTTTTTTGAATTAAGGAGGAATATAAGTTTGCTATCGTGTCGGCTTGGTTATGGCGCTCTCAGATGCAGATTAGTTTGTGCTGTTTACGCAATAATTGAGCGAAAATACACAATGATGGTGAGGTAAGTGCCGTTCCTTCGTATATTTGTACATATATACATAAATATTGGTTCAGAGGGGGCCCGAACGACGATTTGAAGCGAGAATTTGTGTATTTTCGTACAAATCGCTGTACAGGGGCCCAATATGTTTCGGAAATTAGGGAGAAATGCACAAATGTGCAGAGATGCCGATGTTTGGGCCTTGCCATGTGCAAACGAATCCCTCTGAACGATATCCCATCGACTCAGACAAGATTGCATATTCATTTTCATGTATAGATTCATGTATAGATTCATGTATAGAGGGGCTAGAGGGGTTACTGATACACGCATGCAGGGATACTCCAAACGTATGCGAAAACCCCGTTATGTTCATGCTATTTGGCGACACATGAACGCAAAGCACCGTCAGGGATTTGTCCCTGACGGCTTTTCTTTCCACAATAGAATTTATAAGTTTCCGAGCATTCTGAAACCTAAATTCTATTTGGCGATAAAACCTGCCTCTAAACGCGGTCGCTCATCCTCGAAAGGCCTCGATAGAGGTTTTCTCATAGGAGTTATTATTGTATAGGATCGAAGTTCGCCAGCTGAGCCTCGACTTCGGCGATAACCTTGTCGATGCCGGCTTTCTTGAGGTCTGCTCTGTATTCTTCAACGGCAGTTTTCGGATCTTTGCTCGTTTTGCCGAGCATCAGCTGCATGCCGAGCTGCATGTTGACGTTCGAGATCGCCGCCAGCTCCGTCGTAACCTTGGACGGATCGAAGCTGAAGCCGACGTACGGATCGTTGATGGCCACTTTATCCCACTCTTCGTAGAGCGATTTGCGGACAGGGTTCTCGGAATCCATCGGCAGGTTGTACTCGTCTGTACGCAGCGACCAAGCCGCGAAGCCGCCGCCGTCTTTCTCTTGGTTGAAGCTCTCCGGCGTCTTTTTCACGCCGTCGACGATCTCGTATTGACGGCCTTCGATGCCGTATTGGATCAGGTTGTAGTAGCTCGGGTCGGTCATGAACTTCTCGATAGCCATGAGGGCGCGCTCCGGATTGCCGGAGTTCGTGCTGATGACCGTCGAGTTTTCGACGCCGATCTTTCTTTTGATCTTGCCATTCGCTTCCGCGAACGTGTAGAAGTACGGATCGGCTTCCGGTTGAGCCTTTTTGTCGGCGCCGTATTTGCCGATCCAGTCCTGCGCGTGCGTCAGATAACCTGCGGAGTTGGCCGCCTGGAAGTTCGTGTTCGCGCCGACTTGCGAGGACAAAATGTCCTTCGGCCAGTAGCCTTTGTCGGACCACTCGCGCATTTTGACTGCCCATGCCTCGAATTCCGGCGTAAAGGCCGGGTGGAACACTTTCTTGAAGCTTTCCGGGCTTTCCGTCACAAGGTTCAGCTCGGAGAACGAAATACCCGGCGCGTTCAGCCACTTGCCCGTCGTGTCGACCAGCATGCGGAACATGTTCTGTGCATCCGCCGCGTTGCCGTTGATCGGCGCATACGATTCGTTCGCCAGGACGTTGTCCATGTATTTCTCCATGTCCTCGATGGAAGCGATTTTCTCCATGCCGTATTTCTTGAGCAGGTCGGAACGGTATGCGTAACCGGAAGGCGTATATTCGCTGTACATGGAAGGCACGCCGTAGATGCGGCCGTCAACCATAGTGCCTTTCCACGCGGTTTCCGAAATCGCGGCTTTCAGCTTCGGAGCGACTTTGTCCAGCATGTCCGTGATATCGACCAGCGCGTCCTGCGACGCGAGCGTATAATAGGAAACCTGGGCGCCAGGGGACGCGTGGGACATGTCGAACTTCTCGCCGGAAGCGAAGAGCAGCGGATATTTCGTCGCAATATCGCCCCAGTCGATGTATTTCACTTCGATGGTTGCGTTAATGTCCGCCTTCAGCTTTTTGTTGATTTCGGCCAAAATATCCTTGTTGGCGACCCCTTCTCCGCCCCACAGGTAATAAACGAGCTTCGCTTCCTTGGAGGTGTCCACCCCGCTCGACTCCGTGCCTGCCGTACTGGTTGGCGTCTTCCCGTTATTGGATCCAGTATTCGTCGGTTCATTTCCATTCGAGGACGAGCACGCCCCCAGCAAGCTCATCGACATTGTGGCTGCAAGAGCCACTCCTAACAGCTTTTTCCCTTTCATCTTGAAAACCTCCCCTTGGTAAATGAACGAATCCGTGAAGCCCTATATAATAAACGGTCCTTGGGCCGTCTATTAACGAAAATGATCTTACCCTTTTACCGCGCCGATCGTCAGACCGGTGATGAAGTACCGCTGCAAGAACGGATAAAGCAGAATGATCGGGCCTGTGGCGAGCACGGCCGTCGCCATCTTGATGGACTGCGAAGGCAGATCCGCCGTGTCGATGACGGCGCCTTGGTTAATGAGCGCCTGGATGTTCGTCTGGTTAATCATTCGCTGCAGGAAGTATTGAAGCGGGAACTTATCGGGCGACTGAATGTACAACATGCCGTTATACCATTCGTTCCAAAAGCCCAGCGCAGTGAACAAACCGACTGTAGCCAGCGACGGGACGGCGAGCGGCAGGAACACCTGCCAATAGATTCGGAAGTCGCCGGCGCCGTCTATCGTAGCCGATTCGTAGAGCGAATCGGGTATAGCCTTCATAAAGTTCCGCATTAGGAAGATCGACCAAGCGCCGACGATGCCGGGCAAAATCATCGCGTACAAGCTGTCCTTGAGGTCCAGATATTTGACCATCAGAATATAGGTCGGGATCAGTCCGCCGCCGAACAACGTCGTGAAATAAATCATGAACGAGAAGAAGTTCCGGTATTTGAAGTCCTTCCGGTTGAGCACGAAGCCCGCCATCGACATCATGAACAGTCCGAACAGCGTGCCGACGACCGTGATGAAGATGGTGACGCCGTAGGCTTTGGTCAACGCCGTGGAATTGTTGAGCATCATATCGTAGGCCTTGAACGAAATCTCTTTCGGGAACAGCTTGTAGCCTTCCTGAAGAATTTCGCGTTCGTTCATGAACGAAGAAGAAATCATCAGAACGAACGGGAAGAGGCAAGCCAAGGCGAATGCGGTAATGCTGAAGTAGCTGATCGCCTTGATCGCGAGGGTGCCGCGGTCCTGCTTGATTTTGGCTGAAGTCATGAATTTCGCCTCCCTTGTTAGAATAATGCGCTGTCCGGCTCGACCTTCCGCACGATGTAGTTGACGAAAAGAACCAGGAGCAGGCCGAATGCCGATTGGTAGAAGCCGACCGCCGCGCCCATCGAGAAGTTGAATTGGCCGACCAAGCTGCGGAATACGAAAGTATCGATAATATCGGTCTGCGGATACAGCACCGAGTTGTTGCCGATCAGGTTGTAGAACAGGTCGAACGAGCCTTTCATGATGCCGCCGAGCCCGAAGAGCAGAAGCAGGATAAACGTCGGCTTGAGCATCGGAAGCGTCATGTAGCGGATGCGCTGCCAGTTGCTCGCTCCGTCCATGTACGCGGCTTCGTACAGATCGTTATTGATGCCGGTTATGGCGGCCAGGTAGACGATCATGCCGTAGCCGGTCATGCTCCAGATTTTAAAGGCGACGATGATGTACTTCCAGATTCCCGGATCCGAATAAAATTCGTAACGCTCAAGCCCCGCTTGAACGAGCAGCGTATTGACGAAACCGGAGTTGAAGTTCAGCATGTTGTAGGCAAACACTCCGACGATAACCATCGAGATGAAGTGCGGCAGCAGAATGATCGATTGGGAAATTTTTTTGAACCATTTCCCGGCCACCTCGGTGAGCATGATCGCGAATACGACCTGAATGACGTTGCCGAGCGCCAGGAATACGAAATTGTAGAGCAGCGTGTTTTTCGTGATGTTCCAAAGATCGCCGGTCTGAATCAGAAACTTGAAGTTATCCAGCCCGAGAAATCGGCTTCCGAAAATCCCTTTGCTGATGTTGAAGTCGACGAAGGCGACGTAAGCGCCCGGCATAACCAGATAATGAAAGATGATGAAGTACAGAATAACGGGCAGAAGCATGAGGAAAAGAATTTTATTCTTCATGACTTCGCGCGCGATACTGCCGCATTGAAGCTTTAGACTGGTTAGGACGCGCATGATTACCAACTCCTTGATCATGGATAGAAACCGTTCGGCCGACCGATTGGCAACGTTTTCAATAAGGATGGGGTTACTGTTGGAGACCCTTTCATAAAAAGGCTGACAATACGTTCGGACCTCCTTTTCGAAGCATGGCAGAATGGGGCGAAGCACGTTTGAGCATTTTTACAGCAAATCATCGAAACGTTTATATTTTGGGTAAAAAAAAGCTTGGAACAGAATATGAGCAATGGATTCGTTTTGGGTAATCGCTTTCATTGGAATGAAAACGCTTCTCCTAGAATATATCATCACTCTTTTTGATTGTAAACCCTAATTTTTTGTTGACAAGACCACGTTGAATGCGTTTACAATAAGAAATATAAATGAATTGAAACGTTTAACTTGGATTGGGTAAAGCAATCAACCGTATATCTTCCGAAGAAAAATACGGTTTTAAGTAGGAGAGTAAGAAATTGAAACGTTTCGCAATAATGTTTAACGACAACAAGAGAAGGGGGATGGGGAATGTTGTGGTAAGCATCAAGGATATTGCCAAACACGCAGGCGTTTCGATTTCCACCGTATCCTATGCATTAAACGGGAATTCGAAAGTAACGGAAGAAACAAGCAAAAAAATATTGGCTGTCGCCAAGGAATTAAATTATGTGCCGAACGCGGCTGCGCGTACGCTCAAGAAACGTGAAACCCGAATCATCGGCGCGTTTCTTACGACCTTTGAGGGAGCTTTTTACGGCGAGCTGCTGCAGGGCATGAAGGAGGAACTGAACAAACGCGGGTATGACCTTGTCATCTGCAGCGGCACGCAGTCGCATCGCATGCTGCCGGAGGGCATGCTCGACGGCGCGATCGTCCTCGACAGACGATTCTCCGATGAGGAATTGATCCTGCATGCGAACCGCGGACACAAGCTCGTTGTGCTCGACCGTGAGCTAAGCCACAATAACATCGTGCAGGTTTTGCTGGACAATAAGGCCGGGGCAACGTTCGCGATGGAATATTTGATCCGCCAGGGGCACAAGAAGCTGTATGCGTTGACGGGGCCCGAGGGCTCGTTTGATTCGGAACAGCGTCTCGCGGCCGCGCGCCAGACCGTGGAGCGCGGCGATCCGGAGCTGGATTACTGCGAGCTTCCGGGCAATTTCGACAAAGCGAGCGGCACCGCCGCGGCAAAGCGGATCGCGTCCGAATACGACGGACCGGTCGGCGTCTTTTGCCTGAACGACGAGATGGCGATCGGCATGTACCATGGATTAAAAGATACGCCGTACCACATAGGCGAGCATGTTCATGTGGTGGGCTTCGACCATATCGATATTGCCGACTTTTTGCAGCCCCGTCTGACGTCGATCGACTACTCCGAGCGCCGCTGGGGCTCCGTCGCTGCGGAGCAGCTCATTCGGCTGATCGAAGGCAGCGGCGCGGAGCACGAGCGCATCTACGTCTCGCTGGTGGAAGGCGAGTCGGTGGGGCAGGTTTAAGTAACGGCGATCAACTGTGCATAGGTGAAACTGCGGGCAACTGTCGGGAAATAAATACGATCAAAATAAGAGCTCTCATTTCCGTTTGCAGGCTGGCGATGATCCATTGCAGCTCCATTTACAGCTTTGCACACTATGAATCGCAGTCTCGTGTGAAACCCTATTGGGGCAAATCTGGTTACTTGGAGTGGTGCAGCACGCATAACGTCTGCGCCGTCCGTTAGATTTAAAATCGACGATAGCCTCGAAGTAATGTTATCTCAGTTCGTTAGAGTGGATAAATGTTGGGCCCAGTGTTTGGGGTGTCTCATGCTTTATATCACATGAGTCATTAGCAGGAAAGGGGACGTCGAGGTTGTTAGCAAAATGCGCGGGGACGAGGATTCCGTCAAGAAGTTTGTGTAAGCGTGTAGGTTGACGCTCTTAGGGACGAGCCAGTCGTACGTTACGGCCTGACCCAATTGCGGGAAAAGTTCCCCTTATTTCATCCCAAATCAGCGAAAAAGCAAAAATAAAGGGATTTCTGCCCTCTGATTTGCTATCAGCCTGGATTCCACAGCCTTTTGAGAAGAAATAGAGGGAGCTAATCCCTCTGTTTATTCTTCGCAACCACAATCCAACGAATTAGAGGGAGTTTTTCCCTTTGTTTTCCATAGTTCAGCCAATGCTCTGCTTTCGGACAAGCCCAACTAGGGCGATCCTTCTACGAGATGATCATCTCTCCGAACCGCTCGCCTCCCGCCGCACCGCTCGCCTCCCGCACTGTGCCATCGCGGCACGCGGTGTTCGGTCACACGTCGGCGGTCAAACCTCGTTCCATGGCAGCAGCACCCGAACATCATATTGCAGCATATCCTCAATATCGGATATGCGCAGCAGCAGTCGGTCCATTTCCGTATAGTGAACGGGATATTCCGCCAGGGCAGTATATCGTTCTACATAGGTTCTCAAAGAAGGCATATGAATGCCGATCACGTCAGGATCATCCTTATGCCGCACGTAGACATGATCCGGAACGGCAACGGTCAATGTGTCCGCATCCAGCTCATCGGAAGCATAAGCTTCGAACGGCGCATCCAGCCGAATATATAAGGTCTGCCCCCAATCCGTTCCTCTCATCTCCGTAAGCATAACCCATACTGGCAATTGATGCCCGGAGTCCCCGTCTCTCTCATATAATACATGCAACTTTCCAATCTCCATTCCAGAGGACCCTCCCTATACCGTCTATCCCTAATCACAAGACATCCCTGCTATACTTCTATCCCTATTCACAAGACTCCCTCTTATATCGTCACTTCCCTATTCACCAGACTTCCCTCCCTATATCTGCTCATCTTACCTCGCTGTATTCTTCAGCTTCTTCCGCGCGGTTTGTCTGGCTAGCTGAGCAAGAAGCCGCTCTGCCGCTTCCGGTTGATCATAGCCGCATACTTTCGCCGACAGCGAAGCCAGCTTGGCACGCAGATTGCGGTCCGAGCGTTCTTGACGCATACGTGCCGCCATTCGTTCCAGCCGGGTCTCCGCGAAGGAGAGCGGCACGCCGAACGCGCCTGCGATCAACCGGGGAAAGTGGGGCTGGTGCCTGAGATGCTCAAGCTCTTTCAGGATGTGGTAGGGTATTGCGCTATAAAGCTGGAAGTGCGCCGCTTGCGATTCTTGCAGATGGACAAAAGCCGGCGGCAGTTGGCGCTGATCCCCAGAATGAAGGGCCGGATGAGCAAGCTCGTGAAAAAACGCGAGTCTCTGCTCCGCCTGATCCAAGTGAATATTCAGGAAAATCATGAAAAACCCTTCTTCGTCGAAGATTACCTTGGTACTCCCCTGCGTGTAGGCGAGATGCGCCCCGAACAGCGTGGCGATATGATCCAGATCATCCAGATCCCCCGGGTAATGAATGCCGTTCTTCTCATAGACGGATCCGATCCAAAGCTCCAAATCCGTCGGGCGATACAGCTCGAAATCCAGCTCTTCCATAATGCTCCTCCTACTTATAAGAATGTATGTTCGTATGTATGGCCAAAAATAAAACCCGCATGGGGTTCTGATGCTAGTCTTGGTTGTTCTAAGGTTGCCCTTCCTTGCGGCGCTTCTCCTTGAATGCGCGAAACATCTCGAGCTCGCGCTTCAGGTGTTCCGCTTCCTCCTCGTCCATTTCCTCCGGTGGTCCGCCGAGAAAGGCGAGATAGACAGGAGCCAAACCCTCCTCCTGGGAGGACTGGATGGAAGTCTTCGCTTCAGGGTCATCCGTAAGTCCCAGCAAATAATCGGCATTTGTCTGCAGCGCGTCCACCAACGAAGATAATGTTTCTAGCGGCGGAACGCTTCGGCCTTGCTCGTAATTGCTGATCGCGGCCTTGGTCAGGTCAATTTGTCGCGCGAGCTGCTCTTGCGTTAGTTTATGAAGCTTTCTGCGTTCCGTTAACCGATCGGCTCTGAACAAGGGGATCTCTCCTTCTTAGGATGACAAAAATCTTGCGGAAGCAAAGTACAAGTATATTGTACATGATGCAGCTGAAAAAGCAATAAAAAACAAGACTCTTGTACTTTTGGATTGACTCAGCGATCATTTGTTCGTACCATAAAGCTATAAGTACAAGAAACTTGTACTTTTGATTTTCAAGTCTATATTGTTATTTTCCTTAAGGGGGGACCAACATGAACGGAAAAGCCGCGATGTCTTATTTGGCCAAGCCTACAACGGATGAGAAGAAGCAAGCGCAGCGTTTGCTTCGCAATTATATGGAATTAAAGAGGGTCGTGGAGGATTACAAGGAGCATGAAGAATTGATTAGGACAACGCTATATGAGAGCGAAAGGACGCGCAGACTGGACGGCGAGGATTTGTACGGCAATCGGACGGCCAACGCCGTCCAGGTCGCGCATAATCAGAAGCTGGCGGCGGAGGAATGCGAGCTGGTCAGCGGAGCGATCGAGCGGGCGGTTGGGATGATTCGGGACGATGAGGCCCGGCAGGCGGTCACGCTTCGTTATTTAAAGGGACACTCGTATTCGGAGACGCTCTACTATATGAGACGCGGCGAAAAAAGCTCAACGCTGGACCGCCGCTTAAACGACGGCGTTTCTTCCGTTGCAAGTACATTGAAGCTCTGGGGGCTGCTGGCGTGGGAAGGAAAGGCTTGAACGCGCTGGGCTGCGGCAAAAGTCGACAGCATTCACCGAAAAAAGGTATAATACGGATGGCATGAACAATTTATTATCGGTGGTGAGTGTTATTCTTTATTTAGCAGCGTTTCTGCTGTCTTTTCTTGTCGTGTATATTCTGATTCCGCCTTTCAGCAAGCTGGCCTTCAAGCTCGATTTTGTGGACAAGCCCCGTAAGGACGTCGAACGCAAGCTGCACCGGGAACCCATTCCGCTAACCGCGAGTTATGCGATATTTATAGGATTTTTTGCCGCGTATTTGGCTGTCTCCAGAGAAATTACATGGGAGACCGGCGCGCTGTTCGCAGGCGGTATTTTGCTGCTGGCCATCGGAACGTTGGACGATTGGTACAAGACCAAGGGCAAGGATTTCCCGGCTCTGCCGAAGTTGATCGTACAGGTGTCTGCGGCCGTGCTTGTCTACGTTTCCGGCAACGTGTTTACGGGTTTCTACAATCCGTTCTCCGGCGACTACATCGTATTGCCCGTCATCCTGCAGTTCGTCCTGACGATCCTCTGGATTTTCGGCGTGACGACGGTCATCAATTTCTCGGACGGGCTGGACGGACTGGCTGGCGGGCTTTCGGCCATCTCCGCCGCCACTCTTTTTATTGTAGCGTTGACGATGGGCCAGTCCAATTCGGCCATTATGGCGATTATATTGGTGGGGGTTACGCTAGCTTATCTCAAATATAACAAACCTCCCGCCAAAGTGTTTATGGGAGACGCCGGCGCGACGTTCCTGGGTTTCCTGCTGGCTGTGATCGCGCTCGACGGCGCGTTTAAGCAAGCAACGGTTTTGTCGTTATTTATCCCGATTCTGGCGCTTGGCGTGCCGATCTTCGACAACCTGTTCGTTGTCGTCAAGCGGTTTATGCAAGGCAAGCCGATGTACCAGGCGGACGCCAGCCAAGCCCACTACCGTCTGCTACGGGCGGGTCTTAATCACAAGCAGGCGCTGATGGTACTCATGCTGCTAAGCACTTGCTTAGGTTTATCTTCTATTATTTTGATGCTGGTGCAAGTTTAGAACGAACTTATATTTTCTTAAGTAAGCCCCTTCGCGGCCCCGTCCGTTTGAGGGGCTTTTTTTGTTGTGTCATAGTCCTACGGGGCAAAGTGGGGGTAACTTGGGGAGCACTCGGGGCGATTCCCGTGATAAGATTTAGTTGTCGAAATACGAACAAACGTTCTTGTTTCGAGGAGGGTAGAAAGGAGGTTGGGAATCGTTGCGCAATACGGAATCCCATTGGACGACAGGCATAAAGGAGGCGGTGCGCGGTGGCTGTAACGGCCAATAGCGTAAGGACGGGCATGATCGCGATGCTGGCGGCCAAGCTCCCCGCATACGACGTAATCGGCGACGGGCCGGCGAGCGGGAATGACATGCAATTGCTGGTCGAGCTGCCAGCCGTGTCGCAGACGGCGATGCTTGGCAACATGTGCAGCCGAACGTTCGGCTTTGCCATCCATTATTCGGATGGAGGAGGCGGCGCGGCCGAGCTGCATGGAGTGGCGGAGCAATTGTACGAAGCGCTGGATCAAGTGGACGTGGGCGGCGTGCGTTATCGAACGGCGAATATGCGTCACGAGGTCGCGGACGGGAAGCTGGCTTTCCGCTTCGAGATGGTGATGCGGCTGCGGCGATCCGAGCAGGAGCTTCCCAAGATGGGCGCGTTGGAACAGGAGGCGGGCGTCAAATGACAAAATCGACGTCTAAGGAGGAGCCCAGGTTCACGAAAGCGCAGTTGCTGCGCGGACGCGGTTGGAGCTCCAGAGAACGAGAACAGCTCGCTGCCTTGCTGAAGGACGAAGAGTCGTACACGGTTCAGCAGGCGAAGCGGCTAAACCAAACTTTTGCGAATAGGAGAGTGGAGTAACATGACCGGAGGAAATTGGACGGTAACGAACAAAACAAGACCAGGCGTATACGTAAACTTCAAAAATGCGCCGCAGCCGCTGGGAGCGGTTGGCGAAAGGGGCGTGGCTACCTTGCCGGCGATTTTGCCGTGGGGGGCATCCAAGCAACTGATCGCGATCGAAGCGGGCGAGAACACGATGGACAAGCTCGGCTACCCGGTGTCGGCGCCGGAGCTGCTGCTGGTGCGCGAGACGCTAAAGCGGGCGAAGACGCTCCTGCTGTATCGCGTAAATGAGGGCGTTAAGGCTGCGGCGACAGCCGGTGAGTTGGTTGCGACCGCGCGATATGGCGGCGTTCGAGGCAACGACATTACAATTGTTGTCGAGACGAATGTGGACAACGCAGCGTTGTTCGACGTCAGAACGTTAGTGGCTGGCGCGGAGTTGGATGCGCAGACGGTGGCCGACATTGCGGGGCTGCAGGATAACGCTTGGGTGACGTGGAATGCGACCGGCGAATTGGCTGCCAGCGCGGGCATTCCGCTTGCAGGCGGCTCGAACGGCACGGCTGCGGCCCAGGATTATTCGGATTACCTGGACGCGATCGAGACGCAGCAGTTCCAGACGATGGCTCTGCCGTCGACCGACACCGATCTGAAGGCCGTATTTGTTGCCTTCGTTAACGGGCTTCGGAACAATGAAGGACGCAAAGCGACGCTTGTTCTGGAGAACTATCCCGGTGCCGACAGCGAAGGCGTCATCAGCGTCAAAAACGGCGTTGTTCTGGAGAATGGCGCCGCGTTGACGGCGGCACAAGCGACGGCATGGGTAGCGGGCGCATCGGCAGCGGCCGGCGTGAACGAATCGCTCACTTACGCTTCGTACGACGGCGCGGTGGACGCGTCTCCGCGTTATACGCACACGCAGACATCGACGGCTTTGCAGAACGGGGAGCTCCTATTCACGCAGGATGGCGGAAGAGCGTTTGTCGAGCAGGATATTAATACATTTACTTCGTTCGCGCCAGACAAAGGACGCGCCTTCTCGAAGAACCGCGTCATTCGAGCGCTGGATGCCATCAATAACGATTTGTCCGGATTGTTCAGCAACTATTATATTGGCAAAATCTCCAACGATGCCAATGGCCGGGAGCTGTTCAAGAACGAATGCGTCAACTATTTGACGAATCTGGTCAATTTGAGCGCTCTTCAGAACTTCGACCCCGGAGCCGACGTAATCGTGCAGCCGATCGAAGGGCAGACTGACGGCGTATTGGTCGAGCTGCGCGTGCAGCCGGTGGATGCCGTCGAAAAAATCTATATTTCCGTGGAGGTAGTCTAATATGGCCTATATGAATGTAGAAGATACGATTAGCGGCAAGCAAGCGAAGGCGATTATAAAGATCGGCAAACAGCAGGAGGAATTGTTCTACGCCAAGACGGGCGAAGCGACGATCGAGAAGACGAAAGCGGACGTGCCGATGCTCGGCAAAACGTCTATCGGCAAAAAAACGATGGGCTGGACGGGAACCGGCACGCTGACGATTTATTATGTCACATCCAAATTCCGCCAGCTTATGGAGGAATACGCTGCGAAAGGCACGGACTTTTATTTCGAACTTATGATCGTGAACGAGGACCCTGCTTCCCGCACGGGCAAGCAGTCGGTCACGCTGAAGCGCTGCAACCTGGACAGCGTGCTTCTGGCGAAGTTCGACGCGGCCGGAGAGGACACGTTGGAGGAGGAACTTCCGTTCACCTTCGAGGACTTCACGATTAACACACCTTTCACGGCGCTGTAGACATCCCTAGCAACGACAAATTAAAGGAGGCTATTGTAGATGAGCACACTGCAACAATTTTTGAATCGGCATCCCGTGGACAATCTGACGGAGGAGGTCGTCATCTCCGACCGGTTCCGCGATGAAGAGGGCCAGTTGATGAAGTTCACGATCCGCGCCATGAGCGCAGACGATATGGCTTCCTACCAGAAGCGGGCGATGAAGATCAACCCCAAGAGCAAGGACCGCAAGGTGGAGATCGACTCCGGCGCTATTACGAAAGCGATCGTGGTGAACCACACGGTGAACCCGAGCTTCAAGGATGCGGAGAGCATTCGCGAGCTCGGCTGCTACGACGCGGACAGCTACCTGCAGAAGGTGCTGCTGGCCGGCGAGATCGAGGAGCTGGCGAAGGAGATTCAGCGCATCTCGGGTTATAACACGAACTTCGAGGAGCTCGTCGACGAAGCAAAAAACTAATTCGTGAGGGCGACAGCGACGCGAACTACGCGTACTACGCCCTCATGAAATTCCATATGACGCCGCGCGAATACATGGGTCAGACTCGAGAGGAGAAGGCGTTTATGATCGCCTGCATCCAGGAGCGGATCGCCGAGGAGAAGAAGCAGGCGGCGCGACGGAAGTAAGGAGAAAATTCAGAGCGGAGGCGCGTAGCGATACGTGCCTTTTTGCATTGGAGAGGTGGTGAGGGAATTGAGTACGGCGAAGGCGCTGGATACGCAGCAAAGAAAGCTTCTTGGCTCGGTGCGCGGCTTGTCGGGAATGATGCGGTTGGCTGCCAGGGCAGCTGAGGGTTTGAACCGGTCCATGTCGGCCTATGACGCTCAAGCGCCGGAACGATTGAACAAGAGCGTGGAGCGAATGGAGCGCGCCGTTCAACGGTTAGTCGACCCCATGACGGAAGCGGCATCCAGCCTGGCGGATATGAATGCCGCTATTCGGGAAGCGAGCGGGCGGCTGGCCGGCATGACCAAGCATATGAGCGCTATGCAGTTGACCGCACGGGCCTCAGCGACTGCAATCGGCTCGGGCCCAAGCCCGGCTTTGGCTGCAGCCGAAGGGTCGGACAAGCAAGATCAGAAGAAGCAGATCGAGGATAAGGTCAAGAAGGAAGTGCTCCCTGCGTTTGCAAGAGTTGGCGAAATGCTGACGAGCGCTATTCCTATATTCGAACTGAACCAAAAGGTAGAGCAAGCAAGCGGAGAGAAAAAACTTAGCGAGCAGCAGGAGAAGTCGGAAAAGCAGGCTGCAGGCGAAGAGACTGCCCGAATGCAAGCCTCCAAGACAGTCGAGACGGCCAGTAAGGCGATGGCGGAGGTAGAGAAATCGACGCAGGCGAAAGAGGAGAAGGAATCTGGAAGCCGTCTCGTTAAGGCGGCGGAGATGGTGGATAAAGCTTTAGAAGAGTTTAAGGCCAAGGAACAAGTGAAGCCTGGGGCAAACAACGATGTGGATCCAGGCGGACCGTTAGCAAAATTAGCGGCGGAAGCAAGCAAGTCGATAGCTTTGGCTGAGAAGGCGAAGCCAGTGGTAAACAGCGATCTAGATCCAGGCGGCCCGCTAGCAAAATTAGCGGCGGAAGCAAGCAAGTCGGCAGCCTTGGTTGAGAAGGCGAAGCCGGCGGTGACCAGCGATGTGGATCCAGGCGGCCCGCTAGCAAAATTAGCGGCGGAAGCAAGCAAGTCGGCAGCCTTGGTTGAGAAGGCGAAGCCGGCGGTGACCAGCGATGTGGATCCAGGCGGCCCGCTAGCAAAATTAGCGGCGGAAGCAAGCAAGTCGGCAGCCTTGGTTGAGAAGGCGAAGCCGGCGGTGACCAGCGATGTGGATCCAGGCGGCCCGCTAGCAAAATTAGCGGCGGAAGCAAGCAAGTCGGCAGCCTTGGTTGAGAAGGCGAAGCCGGCGGTGACCAGCGATGTGGATCCAGGCGGCCCGCTAGCAAAATTAGCGGCGGAAGCAAGCAAGTCGGCAGCCTTGGTTGAGAAGGCGAAGCCGGCGGTGACCAGCGATGTGGATCCAGGCGGCCCGCTAGCAAAATTAGCGGCGGAAGCAAGCAAGTCGGCAGCCTTGGTTGAGAAGGTGAAACCGGCGGTGACCAGCGATGTGGATCCAGGCGGCCCGCTAGCAAAATTAGCGGCGGAAGCAAGTAAGTCGGCAGCCTTGGTTGAGAAGGTGAAACCGGCGGTGACCAGCGAAACGGATTCAGGCGGACTGCTTGCAAGGGCTGTGGCCTCTCTCGAGAAAGCGGAACAGACCAAACAAGCGTCCAAAAGAGATTCGGATCCAGGCGGGCCGCTAGCAAAAGCGGTAGAAACGGCTAACAACGCGGTAGCCTTGGCTGAGAAAACCGAACAGATAAAGCAAACGTCGCAAAACAATGCGGATCCTGGAGGTCCGCTGGCGAGGGCGGTGGAGGTAGCTGCTAAGGCGATGTCCGAGCAGGAAAAAGCTCAGCAAAGAAAACAAACGGAAATGTCGGTGAAATCTACCGAGCAGCAAGCTTCACGGGAAGCGGTCGCAAACAACGCTCTTACCGCTAATAAGGCGGCAGGGAGCGCCGCTCCAACCCCAGGGATTATGAACAATAGTGGACAGGCTGTTCCTAATGTGGCACCCATGCCGAATCTTAAAGATCAGGTGGCGGGATTAAATCAAGCTTTCAGCGCATTCATGACGCAAAATACCGCTGTATCGGCATTTGTTGTTGATAATTGGGGAGCTTTCGAGAATGTCTACAAGGGTGTGAACGCGGCAATCTCGGCTTATAACACGCTTCAGCTCATTAGCAGAGCCTACACCGTCCTTGTGACTGTCGCGCAGCAAGGGCAGCAGTTAGCCACACTTGGACTCAAGAATGCTTGGTCGGCTATGAATGCTACGATGAAGGCGAACGTTATTATTTTAATCGCGTCCCTAATTGTTGGCCTCATCGCTGCGCTTGTATCCTTATGGAAAACAAATGATGCGTTCGCGCTAAACTTCCTCAAAGTATGGCACGGCATCCAGAATTTTTGGGAGCAGTTAGTTATTGTTTTCTGGACCGTGGTTGTAGCATTACGAGAGCCCTTTGTGTTTTGGGCTAAAATCGTAGGATTGATTTTTGATAACGTAATTAATGGCATTATAGATGGGTTTAACATGCTACTGAAGGCTGTTAATTTCATATCCGGCAAAGACTTTGAGATGGTCGGAAAATTCAGCGTAGAAAATTTCGCCAATAATTTGATGGACCTCGCGGAAGAAGAGAAGCAGGCAGCGATTAAAACTGCTGCAGAGAATAAGGTGGCTCGCAAAGCGGAAGAGGATACATTTCTGGAGAAAAGGGCTTTGGAGAGAGCGGAAAAGGAACTTGAGGAGCAGAAGAAGGCCCAGGCGGAGAAGCCTTCCCCAGCCGGAATTCCTTCCAGCAACGCCATGGTTCAAGTCGGCGGAGGCCGCCTCGACGAGGTTGGCCGCGTAAACGATACCGTCGAAATCAACAGCGAGGATCTGAAGACGATGCGTGAGCTTGCGGAGCTGAAGAACATCCAAAACTTTGTCACGCTAACGCCTTCGGTGAACGTCCAGACGGGCGATATTCGCAACGGCATGGATGTTAGCTCCATGGTTCAGGCCATTACCGTAGCGTTGCAGGAAGAGATCGCGGCATCGGCGGAAGGGGTGTACGCATGAGTTATTGGATGGAGCTGAGCTTTAACAACCGGCAAGAGTGGTTCTATATTCCCGTGCTGCCGTCTTCCATCGAAATGTCGGAGAGCGGAAGCGGCTCCACGTTCAACGTGGCCGCTCTGGGTGAAATCAACGTCATCAAGGACAGGAAGCTGTCGGAGTACAGCTTCGCGAGCTTTTTCCCGAAAGAAGGTTCGCCCTTCTGGCCACAGTTTGAGGAAACGACGGCCGAGTCCGAGAATACCGGGGCGCCGCGGGTGAAGGAGGATTACAAGCCGCCCCGGGAATGCGTCAGGCTGATTATGAAATGGATGGAGTCCAAGCGGCCCATTCGTCTCAAATATAACGGCTCAACCTTCGGCATCGACACACCGGTCAGCATCGAATCATTCCAATGGAAGGAAACGGCCGGCGGCGGAGGCGACATTGAGTACTCCATTAAGCTGAAACATTACGTGTTCTACTCGGCCCGGAAGATGACGGTACAGAACGGGCAAGCGACTGCTCCGTCATCGAAGCGCCCTGATGAACGGATACAGCCCAAGACATACACGCTCCGAGCCGGAGACTCGCTGTGGAAGGTGGCGCAGACCATGCTGGGCGACGGTTCACGTTGGGGAGAAATTCAGCGCCTTAATGGAATCAAGGACGCCGAAATCAGACGGCTGCCGGTCGGAAAGGTGCTGAAGCTGCCATGATCGAGGTGTGGGTGGACAACAAGAACGGCAACGTCTGGGATGTGTCGGAGCTGGCGGTCAGCATGAGCTGGCAGACCAGCCGAATCGGCAAGGCAGGCAGTCTGGATCTGACGCTGGTGAAAGGCGGACTCAATCAGTCGGCCGACTACCGCATTCAGAACGGCGATGTCATTTGGGCGAAAAAGGACGGGCAGCCGATCTTTTACGGCTATGTGTTTACGGTGGAAGACGGGCGCGGGGAGAGTATTCGAATCAAGGCGTTCGATCAGATCCGTTATTTGCTGACGGCGGATCACTACTCCTTCGAGAACAAACGGGCTTCCGACGTCATTCGTACCATTGCAGCCAAATATAAGCTGCGCACGGGGACGATCGCGGAGACGCCTTATGTCATTCCCGTGTTGATCGGCGACGGAGAGAAGCTGCTGGATCTATGCGGCAAGGCGCTAACGCTGACGTTAATCCATGGGGGCAAAAACTACGTCCTCTACGACGATTTCGGCTCGCTTGCCCTGCGGAACGTGGAAGACCTGCTGGTCGACTTCTACATTGGGGACGGCAGTTTGCTGACGGATTACAGCATGTCGACCTCTATCGACGGGGATACGTACAACCGGATCGTGCTGTACAAAAACAATCAAACGACGGGCAAGCGGGATGTGTACATGGCTCAGGATAGCGCCAATATCGCGAAGTGGGGCATTCTCCAGCTTTACCAGTCCGTCGACGAGAATAAGAACGATGCGCAGATCAACGAACTGCTCACGACGCTTACGACGCTGCACAACCGGGAGTCGAAGACGCTCAAGCTCGACGCGCTGGGCGATCTCCGGGTCCGGGCGGGCAGCTACGTCCGGGTTTTGCTGCAGGAGCAGGGGCTGAATGCGCCGTTCCTCGTCAACGAATGCACGCATAAATTCGAAGGCGCCGTCCATACGATGTCGCTGGATGTGAAGGTGATTTCATGAGCATGTTGGATGTGATCAAAAAAGCCGGGATCGGCGCGGTAGAAGCCGGCCAGCCCGTACAGGTGCAATTCGGCCAGGTCGTGTCGCTGCAGCCGCTTGCTGTTCGGCTAGACCAGAGACTGACGCTTCCGTCAGGCGCGCTTGTCGTGCCGGAAAGTCTGGCAGCTCGCGTGCTTGCCGTCGGAGACAGCCTGATTCTGCTTCGCATGCAGGGCGGCCAGAGCTACGTGGTGTTGGATCGGATGGTGACGCCATGATTCCGATGGGAGCATCGATCGATACGTCGACCGAGAGAGCGGAGCTGCCGTCCCGTACATGGCGGATCGACTTCGAGAAGGGCCGTGCCGGCGGGATGACGGATGGCTTGGAAGCGGTTCGGCAAGCTGTGTATAAAATTTTGCAGACCGAGCGCTTCAAACATCTCATATACAGCTCCGATTACGGGTGCGAATTGAGAAGCCTAGTCGGACGCAGTCCGTCAGCGATTCCGATGGAGGCCGAGCGGATGCTGAAAGAGGCGCTTGGCCAAGACGAAAGAATCGAAGGAATAGAGGGGATAGAGACTGTGGTAAGGGGCGACCAGGCAGTCATTACGTTTACGGTCGTCACCCGCCACGGCTCTTTCTCTTCTACTTGGGAGGTGATGACTTGAACGAAGGAACCACGATGGAGAGCATTATGGGGCGCATGCTGGACCGCATTCCGAACGATCTCGACAAGCGGGAGGGCAGCATCATCTATGATGCGCTTGCTCCTGCGGCAGCCGAGCTCGCGCAGCTGTATATCGAATTGGACTTGCAGCTGCGATTTGCATACGGCACGACGTCCAGCGGCGAGTATTTGGCGCTGCGCACTGCGGACTACGGCGTGGATCGACAGCTTGCCTCCCCATCGCGCCGCGAAGGATTGTTTTTTGGCAGAGGGGATGAACCGCTTGACGTCCCGATCGGCAGCAGATACAGCGCCGAGGATTTGATTTATGTCGTTCGGGAGAAAATGGGCAGCGGGGTGTTCGTGCTCGAATGCGAGACGCCTGGCGCGGCTGGCAATACGTATTATGGCCCCTTGCTTCCGGTTGATTACGTGAACGGTCTTGATCGGGCCGAACTGGGGGACGTGCTGGTGCCGGGCGAGGACGACGAGTCGGACGAAGCTCTGCGAGCGCGTTACTTGCACCGGGTACGCAATCCCTCCAGCGGAGGCAATGCGGCGGATTATCGGGACTGGGCGATGTCGGTCGCGGGAGTCGGCGGAGCGAAGGTGTATCCGTTATGGGACGGACCCGGCACGGTAAAGGTCGTCATCGTGGATAGCGACAAAAGACCCGCCAGTCCGACGCTGGTTGCGGAGACGACTGGACAAATCGAGACGAAACGCTCCATCGGCGCGGCGGTAACGGTGGTATCGGCTTCGGCGGCTCCAATCACGGTGGCCTCCACGGTCGTGTTGGCTGCTGGTTATACGCTGCAGGCCGTTACGGACGCTTTTGCTGCGGCGCTAGAGACTCACTTCCGATCCATCGCGTTCTCGGCTTCCTATGTCAGCATTGCCGGTATCGGGGTTCTACTGCTATCCGTGGCTGGCGTGCTGGATTATACGGGACTGACCTTGAACGGCGGAACGGGCAATGTCGCGCTGGATGACGAAGAAATTCCTACTCTGGCCGACGCCGAATTGGGGGTGTAGACCATGCCATATCCGGATGAGATAGAGGTATTCCCCGGGAAGTTGAACAAGCGGGCTGACGGTACGGCCTATACGGTTCAGGAAGAGCTGAGGATGACTGATGGGAAATTCGAGGGGCTGCTCGCTCATGACAATATAGCCAATAGTACTGTGCGTGTATATACCGGTCCGAATATGAGCGGTACCGAGATTACGGCCTTTACCGTATCTATTCCAGCGGATACACCTTGGCGAAGGTATATTCGCGTATTCGCTGGTGTCGAAGCGGTTTATGTCGCGTACCAGACGCCAGGCGACCAGGTGGACGCTGATGACATTAATCGTCTACAGACCGCTGTATCGGCTGTGCAAACGGAAGTCGTGCAGTATAAGGGTAATGGCATCATCGACGGCGGATATTTTGATGAGGAGATGTAGCGAATGGCACAAACCATATTGATTATGCGCGGCACGAAAGCGCAATTGCAGGCTCATGGCGCAATGCAAAGCGGCGAGATGGGTTTCTGCAGCGATACGAAAGAAGTTTTTATCGGAGACGGGACGTCTAACGTCTTTGTAGGCCGAGTGATGTCTGGGGCGTATGCAGCACGGCCATCGGCCGCCAGCTCTGGCCGTATGTATTACGTGACGACTGGTGAAAACATCGGTCGCTTGTATCTGGATACCGGCGCAGCCTGGGCGAATGTGAATGTACTCGACTTGGCTGACCTAACCGGCGATCTGGACGATATTGCGGATGGCGCGACCTTCGGCAAGGTGCGACTGACGGAGTTGACCGGAGGGCGTGTGAGTCGGATATCCGACGGAACGAACACGAAGACGGCAGCGGAGATCAAGACGCATATTGACGATGCCACACGGCACCGCATCATTAATGACTCCGGTACCTCCCCAACCGAGTTATGGTCTGCGCAGAAGGTCAAGAACGAGCTGGATCTGGCGCGTGCGGGACAAGAGTATCAGGATAGCGTCAAGGATAAGGACTTGGCCGCGCCTCCGGGATCGCCTGCTGCCAAGGATCGTTATATCATCGGCGAATCTCCAACGGGTGCCTGGGCAAGCCGCGCAAACCAGATAGCTGAATGGGCAGGCTCGGCTTGGAGCTTTATCGTACCGTCGGTCGGCATGACTTGTATCGTTGACGACGAGGCGAAGCAGTACACCTACAACGGAATAGCGTGGGTGCGCACTGGCGGGGCGTTGCAGACGATCGCAGCAGGTAACGGACTGACTGGAGGCGGCACTGCGGATACGGTGACGTTGACAGTAGGGGCTGGCAACGGCATTACTGTCGGATCGACAACGGTTGCGGCCAAGCCGGGTAAGGGTATTCTGGTCAACGGCACTGGCATTGAAGCTAATGTAGATGCGGCCAGCATCGTTTACGATGCCGCCAACGGCAACCGCTTGATGGTCGCGGTCGTCGATGGCGGGACGTTCTAAGGGGGCTAAAGGATGCCCAGAAATGTATTAATGCAGGTGCGTCGAGGTCTGGAAGCGGACATCGGCACCTTAGAAACAGGTGAGCTTGGATTCTGCACGGATACGAAAAAACTGTACATTGGCTCTGCAGGCGGAAATGTACTGCTCGTTGCCGCTCAGACCGCAGGCGACATGCTCAAGAGTATCTACGACACAAACAATAACGGCAAAGCGGACAGCGCAGATGTGGCGGATAGTGTGCCGTGGGCTGGAGTTAGCGGCAAGCCAGCAACGTTTGCACCGGCTGCCCATCAGCATAGCGGCGCGGACATCGTGTCTGGTACCGTGGCAGCAGCCCGACTACCTTTGGCGAGTACGAGCGCTGCGGGCATTGCGCAATTGAATAGTGCGACGAATAGCACTAGCACGACGCAAGCTGCTACGCCAAGCGCGGTCAAAGCTGCTTATGATCTGGCAGTGGGCAAGCTTTCTCCCGGAGTCACATGGGGCCAATTGCGAGGTGGTGTTTGATGTCGTACGGCGATGGTCTATACGGAACACTTTTGTTTGGAGATACGGCAGCGCCTCCGGAACCGCCTGATGTGATGCCGCCTGACTTGATGGCGTACCTGCCGATATATTGGCACGGCATACCCGACATGGTTGAGCTGCAGACGACGCTTGCTGAGGAACTGGGTATTTCCATCGCGTCTGCCGCTGATCTGGCAAATCAGTTTTACGTGTCAACGGCGACCTGGGGGTTGGCTCATTGGGAGCGGGAGTTTGGGTTGGCGACTGACCCGTCCATGTCGTACGAATGGCGTCGCGAGATCATTTTCGCCAAGCTTCGCGGTCATGGCACAGTAACCAAACAAATGCTGATCGGCGTTGCTGCTGCATTCAGTGGTGGCGAGGTCGACGTGTTGGAATATCCGGATGAGTACCGGTTCGTGATTCAATTTATCGGGGTGCTAGGTGTTCCGGCTAACTTGGCCGGATTCATGGCGATGCTGGATCAGATTAAGCCCGCCCATCTGTCCGTTTCGTTCCTCTACACCTACACCACATGGGACATGGTGTCTGATCTGACATGGCAGGAGGCCGGAACGCGGACATGGGGGCAATTACGAACATATGGAGGATGATAACGAATGCAGTTAACATCGAATTTAAATTTGAAGAAGCCGGAATCGACGGATAATGTCAATATTGACGATCTGAACGGCAATGCGGATATTCTAGATGCGGAAGTGACGAAGCTGGCAAGCACTACGGAAGCAGGACGAATGTCGGCGGCGGATAAAGTGAAGCTGAACGGCATCGCAGCGGGAGCTCAGGTGAACGCCGTTACCAGCGTTGCTGGAAAGACGGGTGCAGTCACCTTGGCGAAAGCTGACGTAGGGCTCGGTAACGTGGATAATGTGCAGCAAGCTCCACTAACTCATGTTGGCACTGGAGGTACCGCTCACGCTGCAGCTACGACAGCAGCAGCAGGTTTTATGTCCGCAGCGGACAAGTCTAAACTCGACGGGATCGCGTCTGGAGCAAATAACTATACGCATCCGGCGAATCATCCACCGTCCATTATTACTCAGGATTCGAGTAATCGATTTGTTTCGGATGTGGAAAAGGCGGCCTGGAACGCGAAGGCTGGAGCGATAGATTTGAACGAAATCAGGATGGCACTATCAATGGGAGGGATGGTATAGATGGCACGTACAGCAAAGAGGCTCGCGCAATCTGCGCTCTCTACAACGGTCACAAACAGGGTTATAGCATCCGGCGCGACGGTCGTACAGGTGACGGAGATTTACCTAGCAAACACCGGCACGACGGAGAGGAAAGTTGATTTACATCACGGAGGCACGGCTGATACCAACGCGATTATGCGCGGTATCACTGTACCGGCAGGTGGTTGCACGATCCTGCAAGAAATGAAAATCGTGGTCACATCGGCACAGGCTCTCGCAGCCAAACAGGACACAGGCACGGACGTCATCATGACGGCGTTCGGTGTAGAGGAGGTATAATATGGGGATTTTACAGTTTCCATCGTCTGGAGGAGAGGGTACTATAAAACGACCCGTCAATGTTCACCCTATTTATACCCCCGAAGTGGGGAAGGCAGCAAGTATGTTCAATGACGGCACTCTGGCTGCTGCCAGGCTCGGCAATGACTTTAGGAACAACACCTACCCGCCCACGACTGTTGCGCCAGCTGGTTGGACTGATACAGTATACTACGTATACGGTACAGTAGTATTGTCTGGATGGAGCGTTGTGGTGTGGGGCAGTCAATCTACAGGGGTAAGCGTAGTAAGCTTTACGCATAATACAGCGAACGGTCAAACCACGCTTGGGCATAATGCGATACTCAACGCAACTCATTATGTAAAGCCCACCCAAACAGACAACTCTTATGTTTTCAAAACGAGTGAGACTGATTGCTTGCTGGTACTTAGATCATATGCGGGCACTACTATAACTGCCTGGCAATTAAGGGTTAACGCAGCAACTGGGGCGATTACGACACAAGGACCATATACCGTTGGTTCCACCTCTACAGAATATGCAGTGACGCCACTTGAATCCAACAAATTTCTGCTTGCCTCTGTGACTGGGACAACGCTAACGGCAAGAGTATTGAATGCTGCTGGATGGGGGCTTGTATCCGCTACTCAATACACATTCACCATTCCAGTCGCTACGCATAAACTCGGTATGGCTATGTATACAGAAGGTACAACAAACAGGGTTGGTATCTTTACAGGAACATCCACTGCTGTCGGTTATTACTACTTTGTTGCCTCAGTTACTATGTCCACAAACGCTGTAGCCTTCTCAACTGCGTCTGCTGTTTTGACATCCCCAGGAAATGTCGCCTATGGGGTTATCGGAGCAATTCAAGTAGCTGATAACAGACTACTCGTTGTGTTTGGTTGCGCCTATGGCAGTTGGCAACTTGGGGGAATTATGTATTCTTTCAGTGGAACAACTGGGACTGCGGGCAATTCAGTATCGCTGGATTCAAATCCGAACTCTTATAGCTCATCAGGCTTCAAATCATATAAGGCAAGCAACGGAAAGGTGTATGCCGTAACTCGCCAACAGTTGTCCAATGATCCAAACTATACTGCAAGCTATCCAGCTATAGAGGCGAATCCCGACGGAACGCTTAGGCGTATAACTAGCCCCAACTACTCAAGCAGCAGTGGCGGCTCTTACAGTCGTACAGAACCGTATGGTTACATGTTGTTTGCGGAACATGGAGGCGATCTATATTTTATAGTTGGAGCTACCGCTGAGTCATCGTCTGGCCTCAGAGCGACAGGTAAACTGAGGCTAACACCAGGTGGTAACTTCACAGAGATAACAGAGACAACAAATCAGGGTATCATGAATCCGCTATATACTCTACTGGTTCCTAGCGGGAGCTTCCCTTCCACCGTAATACCAGTGGTTAATGAGGCAAAAGGTACTATAGCAGTTTTTAACAGCTACGGTGCCAGTACGCAGATAGGCAATCGCCAGACGCTTGTACAAAATATAGACCTTGTTGGCTACCTAACACAGACTTCACTTTCAAATAACGTTGCTATATACAGCGGCGACAACATGGCAACGTTTGCTGGTGTAGCCAAAGGAACATTTGTTCCTGGCGTTGAGTACAATTTGGGGCAGTTAGGAGGGAGCGGCACCACTCCTGCCGGAGTTGCTATTTCACCAACAGAATTTCTTTTATACAGGCCAGTCAAAGATTCCGAATAATAGGAGGTATTAGTATGTGGGTAATTACTAGAAACTCTACTGATGCTATTTATGCAATCTAACAGCGTTGAGATTCTTGAAGAAGGAATTAAGATAGGAGTCGCTATTTGCCTAGATTCAGACCTTGTGGCTTACGAAGTTTCAAGTATACCTGCCGGCGTAAAGTTAAGATCATATTGCTATGCCACTGCAGATGGGTTTTATGAAAATCCTGATTACAACAGAGAGTTGGATCCAACTGTCGAGGAGCTAAAGGCAGAGCTAGCCATGCAAAAAGCTTCTAATGAGGATTTAATCCTTATGGTAGCTGAAATTGTAGCAGCTCAATAATGATACGAGGTGATAATATGCTAACTCCTTTGAAAGTTAAAATCGTTGCTCAAGCGTGTATCTCATCCGATACGACAGAGGAGAGGGCGATATTCAAACTATCGTCGAGAGCTACGGCTTCACTCCTGCGAACAACTCTCTGATATTTGCTCAGATCGTTGCGTTCAGAAATTGAAATTCCAGCAGCATAAGAAATAACGATATGTAGTTGATATGACCCCCAGCCAAACGCGATCTATACTGTACAAGGTTCTCCGCACATTCTTATGGAGGGTAAGAGTTCTACCGCTGAGAGTGTTAGGCGGGACCAACTATCCGACAGCTCTTGGAAAGGGAAGAGTCACAGGGTTGCAAGCGGCGTAACAGCAGAAGGTAGGCTTGTACCGGCCCAGAGAACGCTCGACAAGGTCTATGTGGACACACGAGAGGGAATTATGCTCGCACCGGGCTGTCCGAATGCAATAAATGGCGATGGAGGCAGCAGCGCCGTGGCCACATGACAGATGGAGTCGCAAAATGGGTAGGGTACATTTACTTTGTATCAAGGAAGGTGCCGCGAAGAAAAGCACATGGTGGAAAGAGTGGGACAAGAAAATAATCGCTTAAATTCTAAATATCGTTCAATAAATTAACTTTTATATGCCACACAGAGGCTCCGCCCCAACCGGAGCCTTATCTTATGAAATCGAGGTGAACGGATGGTGAAAGACGTTGCAACGTTTATCGCGGTCGTCGGGGCCATGTCCGGGATCAGCGGTATCTTCTTAGGCTGGATTGGGCGGGCCCGGGCGGCAAAACAGGAGCTCAAGGACGACGTGCACCGGGATGCGCGCATAAGCGCCGATATGGAATACATCAAGCGGGGTATCGATGAAGTCCGGCTGGAGCAGAGAGCTCAAAGCAAACGATTCGACGAGTTGTCCGAACGAGTAACGAGATTGGAAGAGTATGCGAAATCGGCTCATCATCGAATCGACCGCATAGAGCAGGGGAAAAGCCGCGCCTGACGGAGACGATCGATCTTGTCAGGCACCGGCTACATCGGGCACTGCTCGCGTCGTACAACGGCGGCTAGAACAAACACTTCCACTAACTACAACAAGAAAGAAGGAGATCACATTTTGATTGGAGATTCGAAACCTCTCCTGATCATCGACCCCGGCCATGGGGGAGCGGATCCGGGAGCGGGAGGCAACGGCATCGTGGAAAAGGCGATGACGCTGGATATTTCGTTATACCAGTACAACCGGTTCCGGGAGCTGGGAGTTAAAGTCGCATTGACCAGGAACAGCGACACGACGCTTGAGCCAAAGGCTAGAGCAGAGATGGTGAAGCAAAGCGGTGCGCAATACGGCATCAGCAATCATATCAATGCGGCGCCATCCAGCACGGCGGCAGGGGCGGAGACGATCTACAGCGTGTACGCGAATGGCAAAATGGCAAACGCCTTGCTGGACTCTATTGTTGGCGCGGGCCAGCCGCGAAGACGTGCGTTTTCGCGCTCCAATGAGTCGGGTGGCGACTATTACTTTATGCACCGCAATACGGGCATGGTCGCGACGGTCATCGTCGAATACGGGTTTTGCAGTAACGTGCAGGATGCCGAACGGCTCAAGAACAAGTGGAAAACCTACGCGGAAGCGGTCGTTCATGGCTTCTGCGCCTACATCGCCCATCCCTATAAGCCTCCTGTTGCTGCAACCGCACCAAGCAAAACAACGCCTGTAGCGAAGCCTACCCCCGCCATAAGGGACATCCAAGGCCACTGGGCAGAGCAATCCATTCTCAAAGCGCTGCAAACCGGCCTGCTTGTCGGAACGGCGGCAGACCGATTTAGCCCAGACGAGCCCATCACGAGGGCACAGCTTGCTGTGCTGCTGGACCGACTGCAATTACTCGATAAGGAGGCGAAAGCCGCGACATGATGAACGAGATCATCCATTATATCAAAGAAGAAGCGCTGGCATTGATGCCGGCGCTTTTTGTTATCGGCTTGTTGCTTAAGAATTCCCCCAAGGTACCTGACTGGACTATACCGTGGACACTTCTGGCGTGCGGAATCGCAGGAGGCGTCTTTTTGCTGGAATCCCCGCTCGAGGGCGTGCTGCAGGGCATTCTCGTAACAGGAGCGACGGTGCTGACGCATCAATTGGCCAAGCAAACCTATGAGCGGTAATCGATCTTGGCTCTTGGTTGGAGTGCAACTTTTTGAATGAAAAAGCTGTCAATGAAGTAGAGTAATCGAAAGCGGAACGCGATATATTCGGAATCAGCGGATTTAAATAGAGGAGGAGATCGCAATGAAAAATTGGAGAACGATGAGCATCTGCCTGCTGACCCTGTTTTTGACGATTTTGATGGGATGTTCTTTCAGTCAAGAAGCGGGCGAAGCGACGGGCAGCAGCATAATCCTGGAGTTTTCGGAACCAGAGACGATTACCGATGCAGGCGTTCAGCTCTCGTACGATGACGTTCATGAGGTTAAGAAATTCGATAACTCGTTTATGGTTTATAAAAAAACGACGACCGATTCTCACTTATATCTCGGTTCTGTGCGCGACAAACAAATAACGGAATATGGCTTTGTTGGCGAGGAGACTTATATTCAAGATTTTACGAAAAACGAAGAGTCGTTATTCGGACGACCGATGACGCTTATAACCGGGATATGCGGGGCAAACTGCGTCGAAAACTATTTGTTTGAGCAGGTGGACGGGCAGCCTCAGCTCATTTTGAGACTTAGCGGACATGTATTGGTTGCTGATCTGAACGAGGATGGCGAGAACGAAGTCGTTATGATGCAAGGCTCTCCCCAAATCGAGATCCATGTCTACAAAAGGATTGGCGATCAAATCATGAAGGTTAATCTGAACGAGGAGATCGGCACCACGAATAGCGTCACGTACAACAGTCAAACAAACGTGTTGGAGATGATCATCCATAATGAAACGAAACAGTATCGGTATGATACTGACAGTGATAGCTTGATTTCGTTATAAAGGCGGGAACCGACAAAAAAAGAAGGCAGTGCTCTCCCTGATCATAAAGGGATACACGACCTTCTTAAAATGACATGCACACCAAAAACCTACGTCCCGCAAAACGTCCGATAAGGCCCGCAAGCCTCCGGCACAATCGCATACTCCGCCTGCTCTGGTCGATGATCATAAGGATCAGCCAGTGCGCGCAGCAGATCCTCCATGACGCTGAGATCGCCTTCTACAGCGGCGTCCAGCGCTTCCTCGACGCGATGGTTGCGAGGGATGACGGCAGGGTTGCTGGTTTTCATGAGCCGCAGCGACTCCTCTTCCGGCTTGCGATGCCTGCTCTGTCTACCCTGCCACCGATCGCGCCACGCGGCGAACGCTTCGTCACCGTACAGCGCTTCGCCTTCGGTCATGCCGAACGTCAGAGCAACGAACGTATTCGTATAGTCCGCTCCGTGCTGCTGCATCAGTCCCAGAAGCTCTTTCACGAGCGACTCATCCTCATCCTCTTCGCCGAACAGACCCAGCTTGCCTCTCATGCCAGCCATCCAGTGACCGTGATACAAGTTCGTAAACTCGCCCAAGGCCTCTTCGGCCAACTTCACCGCTTGCTCCTCATCCTCATGAAGCAGTGGAAGCAGCGATTCGGCAAACCGCGCCAAATTCCACACGCCGATATAAGGCTGATTGCCGTAGGCATAACGGCCGTTTGCATCAATGGAGCTGAATACCGTCTTCGGATCGAAAGCATCCAGGAACGCGCACGGTCCATAATCGATCGTCTCGCCGCTGATGGTCATGTTATCGGTGTTCATGACGCCATGGACGAAGCCGACCAGCATCCACTTGGCGATCAATTCCGCCTGGCGGGCGATAACCCCGCGCAGCAAGGCCAAATAACGCCCGTCATCCAGCGGGATGTCGGGATAATGACGCTGAAGCGCATAGTCCGCGAGCGCGTAAAGCTCCTCTGCGCCGCCCCAATTGGCGGCGTATTGAAACGTGCCGACGCGCAGATGGCTGGCAGCGACGCGGGTCAGGACGGCGCCGGGCAGAACAGTCTCGCGGTAGACGGGCTCGCCCGTCGCGACGACCGCCAGACTGCGCGTCGTCGGGATGCCCAGCGCATGCATGGCCTCGCTGATTATATATTCCCGCAGCATGGGGCCCAGCGCAGCCCGCCCGTCTCCGCGCCGCGAATAGGGCGTAGCGCCGGAGCCTTTAAACTGTATATCCATTCGCCGTCCGTCCGGCGTGATCTGTTCGCCAAGCAGGATGGCTCTGCCGTCTCCTAACATCGTGAAATTGCCGAATTGATGTCCCGCATAGGCTTGAGCGAGCGGCAAAGCTCCCTCGGGAATCCTATTTCCTGCCAACACAGCGACGCCTTCTTCGCCGGACAACTCTTCATGATTCAGTCCCAGCAAGGCTGCAAGCGATTCGTTTAATACAACCAGCCGGGGGTCGCTCGCAGGCGTAGGTTTTACAGCCGTGAACAGGGCAGCAGGCATTTCGGCATAGCTATTTTCCAAGTTCCAACCGGTCGTTCCGGCTTTGTTCTGCATATCGCTCATCGGTTCACCCGTTTCTTCTGACATTGGTTATCTGTATTATACCCTTTTCCGCAGCAACAATCGAAAGGTCTGGCTTTTCGCTCGTCCTTATGTGTTGTCTTTTGGAAGGGATTTGAAATTCACTTGTCGAATGGATAGGGAACTGGAACTTCTGCTATCATTACGCGATGAAAAGAGGATGCATATGCCTTTCCATTATTGGCGTTCGGACAGA
Organism: Paenibacillus sp. MY03; assembly: GCF_002165585.1. Taxonomy (NCBI): domain Bacteria; kingdom Bacillati; phylum Bacillota; class Bacilli; order Caryophanales; family Paenibacillaceae; genus Paenibacillus; species Paenibacillus sp. MY03. Next base: position 29,845 of record NZ_MXQD01000054.1, read on the forward strand.
CTGACGTTAAGAGCGCTGCAATCATCGGATATTGTTTTATTTCAAGCGCTGGATGACGAGGTGAACCGAAAGGTGGACATGATCCACTTCCCGCAATCTCCTGAGAAGCAGATCCAATGGCTGGAGGCCGAGCAACGGAATCGAATGGGCGATGCGTTCCGATGGGTTGCGGAGACGAGTGACGGAGAACTCGTCGGAACGATCAATACGTTTTTGTGCAACAAAAGATATGGAACGTTCAAATATGGCATCGCCCTGCTGCCGGAGCATCGCTCTAAAGGATATGCGAGCGAAATGATTCGTACAGTGCTGCGTTTTTATTTCCACGAGATGAACTATCACAAGGCGACGCCGCATGTTTATTCATTTAACACGGCTTCCATACGTTTGCATGAGAAGCTGGGTTTCGTCCAAGAGGGACGACTGAGGGACATGATTTATACGAATGGAGAGTACCATGACGAACTTCACTTCGGCATGACCGCAAGCGAGTTCGGGCAACTGTATGGCAAGCAGGAATTGTAGTCGAGGATTTACTTTGAATCACTGCGGGATCAGACGCATATAAAAGGAGACGACAACCACAATGGCTGCCGCCTTTCAACTCATTAAAAATCTATCAAATGATAAACTGCCCGATGATCATCAGCACCAGGCCGAAGATCGCGGAACCGCGTTTGACGCTCCTGTTTTGACTAGGCCTCATAAACAAGCTAATGACAAAGCCGATGGGGAGAACGAGGCCGTTAAGTGAAAAAAAGAAGGTGCCGAGAAAGTAGTAACCCACCAACTTTAACGCGAGAAGCTCTTCCTCTTGCTCACGATTGTTATACAGAATGACAATGCCAATAACCAATACAATAAGCCAGAATACAAAAAACATGGACGTTCCTCCTTGTCGTCTGATGTCAAAGTCTTATCCAACTATACGCCGGCATGGAGTATTAGTTTCCAGAAGCAGGATAAAGATTGGCCGAAATATCAAAGGAGGCGAGGCAGATGTCATATCCTAATAATACCCACGAGACGCAGCCGGAAACGGAAAGAGCGGTCGATGAGACATACAGGGACATGAATATGGACGGCATCCAGCGTGTCGAAGGCGGCGGGCCGATTCGCAAGGTGAACATGAGCGAGATGCCAAAGCCGATTCGATATTTCGGCTATACGGTGGCGACGATCTTGGTGCTTGGCACCTTGATACTGCTGCTTTCGGATTGGCTATCCTAGCCATATTTCTGCGCTTAAACAACATCGTGTCGGCCTTTTATTAAAAAGATAGTATGTAGCCAAGGCTAATCCCTAGTCCGGCAAAAACCCGCATCAGACACTTATTCAAGTGTCAGTTGCGGGTTTTCGTTCAAATATAGGGAGGTATATGATTTTGCCATACTTTCTCTATATTTCTCTCAGATTAAAAACCTCGACGGTCACAACGATTTTCCAAGCGGCGCAAGAGTCTTTCGAGGCGTCTGATCAAACGTCTCAGTCTGCGGATTAAGTCACGGTTGCCTCCATTGCGAATCAAACGGCGCAAGCGTCTTTCCAAACGTCTGATCAAACGTCTGAGTCTGCGGATGCGTTCGCGGTCGCGTCTGCTGCAGCGGCGGTCGCGGTCACGGTCACGGTCACGGTCATCACGGTCGCGGTCACGGTCGCGGTCACGGTCACGGTCGCGGTCGCGGTCGCGATCACGGTCCCAATCGCGGTCGCGGTCACAACTAATTACGATGGTTTTGCTCATCCCAATCCCCCCTCTCCGTTCCGAATAATCTATACTATTCAGAGGAGAAGAAAGGGTATGGGTAGATTTATAGAGTCATTTGTTGATTTTACGTTTTTAAAGTGACATCCAAATCTTCAAACAAAAAGGGACCCACAAGTTGTGGGTCCACCGTTTAAATAACAGGAAAGTATAAGTTTACGACGGCGACAGCCGTTTCACCTTGTATTCGCCAACACGCCTTAGGTTGCTACCGCATTGTAAGTCATGATCCAGATGGAACCCGCGACGATCGTCAGCATGATGACGAGGCCGAAGATCAGGGCAATCAGGTTGAAGCGAGGTTTCTCTTCATCCCGGATATGCATGAAGAACAGAAGCTGTACGGCGAATTGCAGAATGGCCATCACCAGGATGATCAAGGTGTTGACTTGCTTGCTGAACATATCGTTCATGACGACGACGAGCGGAATGATCGTCAAGACGATCGAGAGGACGAAGCCGATAACGTAAGACTTCAGCGAGCCGCTGTGGCCGCCTCCATGGCTGTCATGACCGTGCTGGGCGCCGTGAGCGTTAGGATTGGCCATCTTACATCACCCCCATCAAGTATACGATCGTGAAGACGAAGATCCAGATAACGTCAAGAAAGTGCCAATACAAGCTGATGACGTTGACCTTGCGTTTCGTAACATCGGTAATGCCGCGTCTTGCGAGCTGAATGATCAGCGCTACCATCCAGACGAGGCCGACCGAGACGTGAAGTCCGTGCGTGCCGACCAGCGTGAAGAACGAAGACCAGTAAGCGCTCGTACCGATCGTGGCGCCTTCATGAACAAGGTGGATAAATTCCGTTACCTCGAGATAGATAAAGGATGCGCCAAGCAACGCGGTAATGATAAGCCAGGTGATCAGCCCTTTTTTGTTGCCCCGGTTCATCTCCAGCAGCGCGACGCCGCTGGTAAAGCTGCTCGTCAGCAAGATGAACGTAGAGATGATGATGCCGTTGATTTCGATCAGTTCGGCGCCCGTCGGACCGCCAGCCGTATTGAGACGAAGCACGACGAAGGTCGCGAACAAGGTGCCGAAAAGAATAACGTCGGTAATCAGGAACAGCCAGAAGCCGAATACCTTCATGCCTTCCTGATCGTGGTGATCATGCCCATGGGCGTCATGGCCGCCATGCGCGGCTTGACCGCCGCCTTGGCCATGCGCCGCGGCAAGAGGCTGACTCTTGCCGCCGGACAGAAATTTGTTCAGTAGTGCCATTAGTGAGCCCCCCTTGCCGCAGCTTCCGTACGCTGCACCTCATCGACCGGAATATAATAGTCTGTATCGTAGGTAAACGATCTTGCCAGCATGCATGCGATGACGCCGCCCATGCCGACGAAGATCATCCATTTCCAATCCCAGACGAAGCCGAAGCCGGCGACGAACCAGGACAATGACATGATAAACGGTATGCCGGAATTTTTTGGCATATGAATGGGCTCAAGCGGAGCCTGCTCCGCCGCGATGACTTCCGGAGCATCCTTCTCTCCGCGAAGCTTGCGTTGCTTCTTCTCCCAGAAGTCGTCCTGACTTGTTACGACTGGAATTCTGGCGAAGTTATAGTGCGGCGCCGGAGAAGGAATCGACCATTCCAACGTACGGCCATTCCACGAGTCGCCGGTTTTTTCCATCTTCAGGAACTTGATGCTGTGCGCGATCTGCCATACCTGGAAGAGAAACGCAATACCCATCAGGAACGCGCCCACTGTGGACACGACGTTAAGCGGCTGCCAGCCCATGTCGAAGTTGTATTCGTTGAAGCGGCGTGTCATGCCCATGAAGCCAAGCGCGTATTGCGGCATAAAGCAGACGTAGAAGCCGATGTTCCAGAACCAGAACGCCCATTTGCCAAGACCTTCGTGGAGCTTGAAACCGAACATCTTCGGCCACCAGTAGTACAGACCCGCGAAATAACCAAACACGACGCCGCCGATCAACACTTGGTGGAAGTGAGCGATCAGGAAGTAGCTGTTATGGAACTGGAAGTCCGCCGGTGCGACCGACAACATAACCCCGGTCATACCGCCCACGATGAAACATGGGATAAAGGCGACTGTCCAAAGCATTGGCGTCGGGAACGATAACTTTCCTCGATACATCGTAAACAACCAGTTGAACACCTTGACCCCGGTCGGAATCGCGATAATCATGGTCGTAACGGCGAAGAACGCGTTGACGTTCGCGCCGGAGCCCATCGTAAAGAAGTGATGCGCCCAGGTAAAGAACGAGAAGAAACTGATGGACATCAGTGCGAACACCATCGATTTGTAGCCGAACAATTTCTTCTTCGCGAAGGTAGCGACTATCTCCGAGAAGATACCGAATGCCGGCAAGATAACGATATATACCTCGGGATGTCCCCACATCCAGATCAGGTTGAGGTACATCATCGGGTTGCCGCCCCCGTCGAGCGTAAAGAAATGCGCGCCGAGATAGCGGTCCAAGAAGAGCAGGAACAGCGTAACAGTCAGAATCGGGAACGCTAGCATGATGGTTACGCAAGAAGACAGAACGGACCAGCTGAACATCGGCATCTTCATCAGCTTCATGCCGGGAGCACGCATCTTGAGAATGGTGACGACGAAGTTAATGCCCGTCGCGAGCGAGCCGATGCCGGATATCTGTATGCCCCATATATAGAAGTCCTGCCCGACGCCCGGACTGCCTGACAGCTCCGAGAGCGGCGGATATGCGAGCCAGCCCGCATCGGGAGAGCCGCCGATAACGAACGAAACGTTGAACAGCATCGCCCCGAAGAAGAACATCCAGAAGCTCAGGGAGTTCAGGAACGGGAACGCGACGTCGCGCGCGCCGATCTGGAGCGGCACGACGATATTAAACAGACCGAACATGAGCGGCATCGCCATGAACAGGATCATGATAACGCCATGCGTCGTAAATATCGCGTTATAGTGTTCGGCGTTCAGGAATTCCAGCTCAGGCGCTGCCAACTGCACACGCATGAGCAGGGCATCGACGCCGCCGCGGAACAGCATCAGAATGGATGCGATGATATACATAATGCCGATTTTCTTGTGATCGACGGAAGTAAGCCACTCCGTCCAGAGCCAGCGCCACTTCTTGAAATAAGACAGCGTGAAGATGATCGCTACGAGCGTCAGCGCGATGGAGACTTGTGCGCCGAGAATGAGCGGGTCACCCGTCACGAAAAACTCGGATGAAAATTCCTTGATTTTATCCCACATGAAGCTTTCTCCTTTCGTATGCGCGGGTCGTTATTGTCCGCTGTCCCCGCTTTGACCGTGATGGGCATGCGCGCCGCCGCTGCCGTCCTCAACATACTGCGTCACGATGTATTGGAACAGTCCTTCCGGGAAGCTCGAGAACAGCTGCACGTCGGAGCGTCCCGGCTTCTTGAGCTGCTCGTAACCATCCAGGGTCAGTGCAGGAGAATCGCCTTTCACTTCTTGTATCCAAGCCTGATACTCTTCATCCGAGACCGCTTCTGCGTCAAACGTCATCTGAGCGAAGTCCTCGCCGTTGAAGTTAGCGCCCGAGCCGTAGTAGATGCCCGGCTCATCCGCTTGCAGAAACAGCGTCATGGCCATGCCCGACATCGTGTAGAGCTGTCCGCCGAGCTGCGGAATCCAGAAGGAATTCATCGCCTTGTCGGACGTCAACTGGAAACGGACCGGCGTATCTTCGGGAAACTTGATATAGTTGACGGTCGCAATGTCCTCGTCCGGATAAGTGAACAGCCACTTCCAGTCGAGAGACGTTACTTCGATCGTAATCGGTTCTTTCGCCGATTCAAGCGGCTTGGAAGGTTCGAGCTTATACGTATAGATAGCGGTAATGACAGCAAGAGTGATGATGATGACAATCGGAATCGTCCACCATGTCACTTCAAGCTTCGTGCTATGCTCCCAATCCGGCGTATAGCGCGCTTTGCGGCCGGGGCGATCACGGTAACGCATAACGATGACCGCGGTTAAAATAAGGACGGGCACGATGATAACCGCGCACAGAAGGGTAGTAATAATGATAAGATCCTTCTGCTGTTGTCCGATTGGTCCCTTCGGGTCAAGCACGATGTACTGCTCGCTGCTGCAGCCCGAGATCACGGCAACCATCGCCAGGAAGAGCGCTGTTGCCAGCATTCGATAATAACGTCTCATTGCGGTTCCACTCCTCGATTTCATTAGCTTGTGAATAATGTAACAAAATCACACCGGAATAACACTATCGCGAAGACGATGTAAACAATTCGACTTAGTTCTGACAAAGTTCCGTCACTTGTCAGTCACCAGTTAGACAAAAGAGGTGAAGCCCTCCCGTAAAATGGCATTCCTCTATTTGTAACGCGATTACAGGCGGCTTGAAACAGGCTTGTCCGTGGACGTCGAAACGAGTTTCAGGCATCCGCGGATATGGGAAAGTTGTCACAAGGAGGGATGTGATATTTTTGCAAAACAAAAAGAAGCGAAACAGTTGCCCTGTCGCTTCCTTTCTGTCTTTGCTATAAGTTGGCGCAAATGGACCTCGAAAAGCTAACGCCTCGACTCAAGGCCGATATCCGCCGTTTGCGGCTACTCTTGCGATTGATTGTTCGAGTGCGACTTCGCCATCTCGGACTTCCACGCATGAACGAGACCGATAGCCGTACCGATGACGTAGATATGAACGCTGCCGATTAAAAAGCCGATCCCGACCATAAGGCCGATGTTTTTGTCGCTGAAATGGCTAAGATTAATGAGGCAGAGCAGGACGCCGATGCTGAGGACTCCCCATGCAATCAGGGTCATTACGTTTACTAGACGTTTCACGTCGGATTTGGTTGGCCGCAGTTGGCTTATAGTTGCAGTCTTCGTCGTCATAGGGGAAACACTCCTTACGTATTGATGTAAGTGCTTTCTTTCATTCTTATACCCACTATAACACATCTTATGTCGATTGTTCAAAGAAAATTCACGATTTGCACATATTTTTGACACGGAATCTTATTTTGGCTGTCACAAATAGCGCTTGCTTCCTCCGGAGACAAGGTTTATATGCCTAAATCGCCAAAGAAAAAGCAGGACCGCCGTCGCAAAAACGGGCGATCCTGCCTGCTGCATATGCGATCAAAAGCATGCGAAACTTGACGAACTTACCTCGGCCGCGGGATGGCACAAATGGATGGAAGCATGAACGTGGGAACGATCTCGGCGTGCGAAACGTCAGTTCGTCCACCAACGCTTTAGATCTTGCCACCAAGAGCGCTGTTTCTCCGAACCGGCACGGCCTTTGCCTGCGCCTCCACTGTCATCGGCGCCTGAATCTCCGGCTCCTCCGACAGCCGCGTTGCCGCATACCTCAGTCGGCTCCGTGCCGGCGAGGAAAGACTCCAGCCGCGTAGTGCCGGCGCAGCCGGCCGCCGCCAGCTTGCCGCTCTCTTGCTCGATGTAGACGTTAACGACGCCTTCGGGCACCGTAAACATCTTTGGAGGCACCGCATCCAAGGCATCCTCCATAAAGTTCGCGAAGATCGGCGCGGCGCGATGGGCTTCCGCGACGGTGAGCATGCGGTCCTTGTCGTAGCCGACCCAGACCGCCGTAGCAAGCTCCGGCGTATAGCCCACGAGCCAGGCGTCGGTCGACGTCGTTCCCGTCTTGCCGGCGACGGGGCGCTTAATGGTTGCCTCCACGCGATGGGCGGTCCCGCCTTCGTCGAACACGCTCTCCAGCAGGCTCGTCATGACATAGGCTTCGGCCGGCGTAATGGCTTCCTGCGCCTTTGGCTTCGCTTCATATAATACGTTGCCCTTCCGGTCTTCAATCCGGAGGATGGCAACGGGCTCTATGCGTGTTCCCCCGTTCGCGAAGGTGCCATATGCGGAGGCCATCTCGTACGGACTGACCGGAGAGGTGCCGAGCGCAAGCGACGGCACGGGAGTCAGCTTGCTGTCAATGCCCAACGTACGGGCCGTCTCGATCACTTTTTCGGCCCCTACAGTCATAATCGTGTTTACCGCATAGATATTGTCGGACCCGCTGATGGCTTTCCGCATATCGATATAATCGCCGGTATATTTGTCTCCGTAGTTGCTCGGTTTGTAAGTTTTGCGCCCTTCGTCGTAGGTAAAGACGGTAGGTTCGCTTTTGAAACGGGTGATGGGAGACATAAATCCGCTGCGGATGGCGGCCAGATATAAAAAGGGCTTAAACGACGAACCAGGCTGACGAGTGCTTGCGAATACGCGATTATATTGATTTTTCGAATAATCGCGTCCTCCCACCATCGCTTTGATATAGCCGGTACGGGGATCGATGGAGACAAGCGCGGCCTGCTGCTCCGAGCTCTCCGGCATGCCGTTTTTGATGGCTTCCTCGGCCGCGGCCTGCACTTCCTGATCCAGCGTCGTATAGATCGTAATGCCCCCTTCGTTAAGCAGCTTTTCGTCGAAGCCGAGCTTATCTACGGCAACGCTTCTAATATAGTCCCGGAAGTACGGGGCGAAACCTTCTTGCTCCGTTCCGCCGAACGGCTGGAATTCCAGCACTTCGGCATAAGCAGCCGCCGCTTGTTCCTCCGTAATAGAGCCGCCCTCCAGCATGGATTCCAGAATGATGTACTGACGGTCCTTGGCGTTCTTCATATTCATGTATGGCGAATAATATTTTGGTCCTTTTGGTATGCCGGCGAGCATGGCGCTTTCGGCCAGCGACAGCTCCGAGGCGTGTTTGCCGAAATACATCATGGCCGCAGCTTCGACGCCGTACGAGCCATGACCGTAATAGATCTGATTCAAGTACATGGCGAGAATCTCGTCCTTGGAGTAGCTCATCTCGAGCTGTGCTGTGTACGCGGCTTCCTTAAGCTTGCGTTCCCAAGTCCGCTCATGGCTCAAGTAGAGATTGCGAGCGAGCTGTTGGGTGAGCGTGCTGGCCCCTTGAAGCTTGGACATGCCTTGCACGTTAACGACGACGGCTCGCGCCATCCCCCTCAGATCGAATCCGGAATGGTCGTAGAAGCGGCGATCCTCGATGGCAAGCGTCGCGTCGATCAGTTCGTGCGCGATGTCCGCCAGAGCGACGGACCGTCGGTTCTCGCCGGCATGGAAGGTGTCGATGACGTTTCCATGGATATCCAGCATTTGAGAGGTTTGGCTCACCGATGACGCTGGCAGGGTCTGCGACCTTATATAGAGATAAAGCCCGACAAGCAGGATCAGACAGGCCAGAGCAGCCAGACCTGCCCTAATCGACCACTTGCGGAGAGCGAGAGCGGGTCCCAGGAGCCGCTCCGACAGGCGAGGGAATTTGACGGCGCGGCGCAGCTTGCCCTGCCGCTTGACGGGCTGATTGGAAGACTTGGTCATAGCTGCCGACTCCCTTTCGCAGAGGTTGTTCTGTTCTTCATTGTTGATAAGTTCTACCTCTAGTATGGAAAATTGCGGCATCGGCTATTCATTTGCCGATATTGTTGTCATACGAAATGGGCGAGTTTGAAACACTATAAAACAGGCTGAACCGCGCGCAAACGTGCCGCTTCTAAATATGCGAGCTAAAAAGTTTGGTTTTTAGCACATGAGTGTATGAATCTCAAAAGCGGAGTTTTTGAACAACCTTTAAAGGAAAGAAGGGATCAACGATGGAAATGTGGTATACCGAGAAACAGACCGAAAGCTTCGGCATAACGGCTAAAATTACGAAAACGTATGTCCATGAGCAAACCGACTTTCAACAGTTGGATATGATCGAAACGGAAGAGTTCGGTACGATGCTGGTCCTGGACGGCATGGTTATGACAACCGTTAGAGATGAGTTCGTTTATCACGAGATGGTCGCGCATCCGGTATTGTCCACGCATCCCGATCCGGAGCATGTTCTCGTAGTAGGGGGCGGCGACGGCGGCGTGATTCGCGAAGTGATGAAGCATCCCAAGGTAAAAAAAGCGGTCCTTGTCGACATCGACGGCAAGGTCATCGAATACTCCAAAACGTATTTGCCGAGCATTGCCGGCGAACTGGACAATCCCCGCGTCGAAGTGCTCGTAGGCGATGGATTTATGCATATTCACGATCGCAAAAATGCGTACGACGTCATCATGGTGGATTCCACGGAGCCGGTCGGCCCTGCGGCGAACCTGTTCACGCGCGGTTTCTACCAAGGCATCTACGAAGCGCTGAAGGAGGACGGCATCTTTGTCGCGCAGACGGACAATCCTTGGTTCAAGGCGGAACTAATAAAAAGCGTGAACCGCGACGTGAAGGAAGTGTTCCCGATCGTGCGCGTTTACGGCGCCAACATCCCGACGTATCCAAGCGGCCTGTGGACATTTACGATGGGCAGCAAGACTTACGATCCGCTTGAAGTCGAGGAATCGTCCATTCCGGAGCTTGAGACCAAGTATTACACGCCCCGCCTTCACAAAGCGGCATTCGTGCTGCCGAAATTTGTAGAGGATTTGGTCAAATAGAGGGGTGTATCTGCCGACCGATGATCGGGCTGTCGAAGTTGATCGGCTCGATTCGGATGGGCTCAATATAGTGGAAAAGTCCGCTATATTGAGCCGAACTTGGCCATAACTGTCTGATATAGTGGAAAAGTCCGCTATATCGAACCGAACTTAGCGGTATTCGTCTGATATAGTGGGAAAGTCCGCTATATCGAACCGAACTTAGCGGTATCCGTCTGTTATAGTGGATAAGTCCGCTATATCGAACCGAACTTAGCGGTATCCATCTGTTATAGCGGAAAAGTCCGCTATAATTCGCCCAAGTTAGCCAAATCCGCTAATTATAGGGGATAAGTCCACTATAATGGGTCGATCTTGGCTACAGCCGATTAATATTGAGGAAAAGTCCGCGATAAGTTAAAGTTGTCCCACTATGCCTCCAAATTTCTGGGCAATAGCAGGTACAGTCGCAATAGCTCAAAATAGGCATACATGCCGTACCATTCCTATTCAGGGGGGTACGAAAACACGGGAAATCGCGACCTGTTTCCTGTTGGTGAATCCTCTAACGGACATTAGCGACGCTGTCGATTCATTGTGAGTAACGGAGCTGAAACGTTCTGCTTTCGCTAACGGACCTCAGAGCCTCTGTTTGCAGCATTTTCGCGATATTGAAAATCTAACGGACTCAGGTGACGCTATCTGGTGTATTTCCGCCCATTCTATGCGGTTTTGACGGAAGTAAGGTCGTCTGTGTCCGTTACAATTTGACAAGCCCCATTTTTGCGAAATAGCGACTGTGGTATCCGTTACGATCAGCCTTTACTTAACTGCGCTGCCGTCCATAATAAATCGGCAGCCTCAACCATGTCCGTTAGACTTCCGCCGCATTCCTTCCACGCATGTTCCCCATCCGTTCCGCGCTCGAGCCAAGTTACTTCCATGTTCGTTCCCCATCCGTTCCGCGTTCATGCCGCATTCTTTCCGCGCTCGTTCTCCATCCGTCCAGCGTTCGAGCCGCGTTCCTTCCATGTTCTTCACTCATACATTCCTCATCTGCCACCCCTACCTACTCCCCGTCTGCTTAGCACCGCAAGTACTTTTTGGATGTTCCGCCGCGCCAAATAGGGATTTTAGAGTTTGGAAAAAACGCAGCATCGGAAGGTTACGCCCATGTGCTCTTAAGGGGCATTACAGTTGTCGCGAAGAACGGCTATACTAGAAGCACATTCATTACGCGCGGGAGGTGCGGCCCATATGGCAGCGTCCGAATACTGCAGGGTGCTCATCGTCGACGACGAGGTGCTCATTAGACAAGGAATCAAACATTTTATGGCGTGGGAGCAGGAAGGCTTCCATATTGTCGGAGAGGCGTCAAACGGACAAGAGGCGTTGGAGCGGATCGCCGAGCTGAGGCCGCATATTGTCATTACGGATATCGTGATGCCGGTCATGGATGGAGAAGAGCTGACCAGGCAGATCAAGCAGCATTACCCCGAGATAGAAGTGATCGTATTAAGCAGCTTCGGCGAATTCGATTATGTCCGTTCGACGTTTCAGAGCGGCGTCGCGGATTATATTTTAAAGCCGAAGCTCGATCTCCAGCATCTGCTGACGGTGCTTAAGATGACGGCGCAGCGTATTCCCTCGCTCGGCGCCAAGGAGTCGTCGGGGGGCGGCTACGCTCCTTCCCTGGAGCAGAAGCTGGAGCGTCTTTTATCCGGATACGATGCCGACTTCTCGGCGGACGAGCTTCGGGAGACGTTTCCGCATCCGCTCTTCTTGCTAGCCGGCTTTGACCCGCGAGTACTGGAGGAAGGCGTTCAGCCTTCTGCGGTTCAGCTGCAGGAGAAGTTAACGGGCTTGCTGGCGTCGAGCTCCAGCTCTGAAAGGAACCTGCCCGTTATACGGGCACTTCCAATAGAAGGGCAGCTGAGAGCCGTATTGATCAACGCCGACCAGAGCGCGATGGACGAAGCGGTCCGCATAGCAGGCATGGCGGCGGTCAGCTTGTCCGCAGCTGGCCAGCGTATTCCGATCGCGGTCACGAATCCGTTCCCGGATGTGAAGGAGCTCCGCGACGTGTACAACGGCTCTTTGACCAGGCTGCTGGGTTATGCTTTCTATCTGCCGGATATGGGCGTTCTGCAGGAGGGCAAGCTGCCTCCGCCGGTGCTGCAAACGGAGAGCTTCCATTTGAACCGTTTTACGGAGGACTTCAAGCGAGGCCAGTTCCATCAGGCTTTCCATTATTTGCGCGATCACGCCAAGGCGATGGCCGGCGATTATACGACGGATGTGTTCGCCTTCAAGTCGTTCCTGGGCAATCTCGTCTTCAATATAACGGTGCTGCTGGGCAATATGGAGTATGACGCCCGAGAGCTTGAGAAGGATAAGTATCGCCACTTCAAGGCGATCGAGGATGCCAAGTCCGCCTCCGAGGCGCTGAATTGTCTGGATGCCTTCATCGCCGAGGCGGAGGCATGTATCTCGGACAAGGCCGCTTTGCCGGGCAACGCCAACATGAAGAAGCTGCTTGATTACATTCACCAGCATTATGCGGAGCCGCTGAACCTGACGGATATGGCGAAACACTTCCACTTTAATGCCTCTTATCTGTCCAGCTACTTCTCCGCGCATAACAGCGAGGGGTTCGTCGATTATTTGCACAAGGTCAGAATCGAGAAGGCAGAGGAGCTGCTGCGCAAGGGCGACGCGATGATCTCCGAGATTAGCGGCATGGTGGGCTACTCCGACCACAGCTACTTCTGCAAGGTGTTCAAGAAGTCGACGGGGCTGTCGCCGAGCCGCTACAGGAGGCAATTCGTCGGAGAAGAGAAGGGGCGGGTATGAGAAACGTATTCGATCGATTCAAGTACAACGGCTTGTTTATTAAAATGTTCATTATTATGGTCGTCTCGATTATTGCCGTATCCGTGACGTCTACCTGGACGACGATCAATACATCGGAACGGGTGTTTATGCAGACGTTCAGTATTACGAACGCCAAAGTCATCGCTCAGATTACGAGCAATATGGACGCGTTCAGCTATGCCGTCGTTATGGCGGCCAACAACGCCCAGCAGAGCGGCACGATCAGAGGCGCCCTGTCCGAGGGAGACGGCAGCTCCCTGGAGCAATATCGATCCTATTACAATTTGGTGGAACAGGTTAAACGAATTCAATCTCTGGTGGACGCTTATGAGGTAGGCATAACGGTCATCGGCATGAACGGAAGGAGCTATACGACGGATCCCGCTCTTTGGCCGGTATACGGGGCCAAGCTTCGCGAGCATCCCTTAACCGATCGCACGCTTGCGGAGCCGCGCAAGATCCATTATCAATACGACGATTCGAGCCGCTCGGGCGTAGCGGCAACGGAGCCGACGATCGTCGCATCCAAGGCACTCATCGACCGTACGACGGACGAAGTGTACGGCGCGATTTATTTTGCGATCCGGGAAAGAGACTTCAAGAAGTTTTTCGAAAGCTTTACCAGCTTCGGCAACGACGTCGCGATCATGGACGAAGCGGGCTCTATCGTATCGAGCAACCGTACGGCCTGGCTGGGACAGCCGTTTCCCGATCTGCTCCAATACGCGAAGGATATTGAGGAGAAGAAGCTGACCTCCGTAAATGCGGAGATTATGGGCAAGGAAGGTATCGTGTTATCCCGGATGCTGGCGCCGTTCGGGCTCTATCTTATCAATCTGGTCGACAAGGAAGCGGCGATCGGCCAGCTCACCGATACGAGGACCATTGCGCTCAGCGTTATTGCCATCGTCGCGGCGGCGCTGATTATCGTCTTTCTTATTTCCAGGAGACTGACGAAGTCGCTGACCCGGCTCGTCAAACAAATCTCCACGATCTCCAAGTATGAATTCGACCATCATGTCAATGTAGGCGGGAGCTACGAGACGAGGCAGCTGGGTCAAGCATTTAACGCTATGATGGACGAACTGCAAGAATACGTAAAGGAGCTGGTGCATACCCAGAAGCAGCAGCGCAATGCGGAGCTGGAGGCATTGCAACAGCAGATTAATCCGCACTTCCTTTACAACACGCTTGCCTCGGTAAAATTTATGGTGCAGCAGGGCAGCAAGGAGAAGGCGGCGGATACAATCAATTCCCTGATCTCGCTGCTGCAGAACGCGATCGGCAACGTCAGCGAGACGATTACGCTCAGCCAGGAGCTCGTCAATATGCGCAACTACGTATTCATCAATCATGTCCGGTACGGCGATCGGATCAAGATGAACTATTTTGTCGCGCCGGATTGCATGGGGTACCATGTGCCGAAGCTGATGATCCAACCCTTTATCGAAAATGCCTTCTTTCATGGCTTCAACCGCAAGGCGACGGGCAGTATTTACTTTATGGCGGCGAAGGAGCCGGACGCGCTTGTCTGCGAGGTCGTCGACGATGGCGACGGCTTCGATCCGGCGGCAATCGAGGATGACAGGCTGGCGAAGCGGGAGGGACGGCGGCAGCTGTTTACCGGCATCGGGGTGAAAAATGTGCACGAGCGCATCAAGCTTCTCTACGGCGAGAGTTATGGCGTGACGGTGACGAGCCAGCCTGGGCAAGGAACAAAGGTGAAGATCCGCATTCCTTTGATTGAGGAATAAAAATCGTCCAATAATCCAAAGATACTCCAAATGACAGAAAGTGACTAATGCGCAACTGATAACAATCCGACAATTGAAGGCAAAGATCCTCATAACGCACGCTTTTGTCCCGATGCTAAGATGTTATCAGAAGGCGGGAAACGCTTTCGCCACATATATAAAATGGAGGTCTGGACAAATGAAAAAAATGATGGCTCTTCTGCTTGCCGGCATGATGGTCGTTACGGCAGCGTGCTCATCGAACGCCAACAATAAGGCGGGCGAAGGCGGCGCGAACGGCGGCAACAACGCAGCGGAAACAACCAACCTTACGGTTTGGGCATGGGATCCGAACTTCAATATTAAAGCGATGAATCTGGCTAAGGAAGCTTACGCTGACGACAACGCTAACGTAAACATCGAAATCATCGAGAACGCTCAAAATGATATCGTTCAGAAGCTGAATACCGGCATGAGCTCCGGCACGACAAAAGGTCTTCCCAACATCGTTCTGATCGAGGACTACCGGGCACAAAGCTTCCTGCAGGCTTATCCGGACATGTTCCATCCTCTGACGGACAGCTTCACGGCTTCCGACTTCGCGGAATACAAGCTGGGACCGACTAGCGTGGACGGCGTAAACTACGGTCTTCCATTCGACTCGGGCGTTACCGGCGTATATGTAAGAACGGACTATCTGGAGCAAGCCGGATACACGGTAGAAGATATGCAAAACATCACCTGGGATCAGTACATCGAGATCGGCAAGGCCGTTAAGGAAAAAACAGGAAAAGAAATGTTGTCTCTTGATCCGAACGACCTCGGCATCCTGCGCGTCATGATTCAATCCGCGGGCTCCTGGTATCTGAAGGAAGACGGCAAGACGGCAGATCTGGCCGATAACGTCGCTCTGAAAGAAGCATTTGAAACGTACAAAAAAATGATGGACGCCAACATCGTGAAAATCCACTCCGACTGGAGCCAATTCGTGGCAAATTACAACAACGGCGCGGCGGCATCCGTACCGACTGGCAACTGGTTCACGCCATCCATCACGGCGGCAGCCGACCAATCCGGCAAATGGGCGATCGTTCCTCTGCCTAAGCTTACGAACTACGCCAATTCCGTACACGCATCCAGCCTCGGCGGCAGCTCGTGGTACGTCCTGAACGTGCCGGGCAAAGAGGCGGCAGCCGAATTCCTCGGCGCTACGCTTGGCAAAGACGTGGATCTGTACCAGAAGCTCGTCACGGAGATCGGCGCGATCGGCACTTACAAGCCTGCATCCGAAGGCGAAGCGTACAAAGCGAAAAACGATTTCTTCGGCGGTCAAGAGATCGTACAGGACTTCGCGAAATGGACTGCGGAAATCCCTAACGTCAACTACGGCATGCACACGTACGCGATCGAAGACATCCTCGTCGTGGAAATGCAGAACTACCTGAACGGCAAAGCCGTTGACGCTGTTCTTGCAGACGCTCAAAAGCAAGCCGATTCCCAAATCAAATAAGCAATAACACAGAGAACGAGAACCTTGGACAGCCGCTTGCTGCCTATACGAGAAGTGGCAGGCGGGCGGCTTCCGAGGTTTCTTTTTGGAATAGAGGAGGCCCTGGCCATGAATCTGAAGGCGAAGACGAACACCATCAGCTGGTCCTTTGTAGCCATCGCGATCGTCATGATCTGCTTGTTTTATTTTTACCCGATGATCCAGGCGCTTATCATGTCCTTCCAGTCGGGTACGGGGACGAACCTGGACTTCGTCGGGATCGACAACTATAAGCGGCTGCTGTCGGATTCTACATTTATCACGGCGCTAAAGAATACGTTTCTTTACTTGATTATTCAGGTTCCGATTATGATCCTGCTTGCCATGTTCATCTCGGTGCTTCTGAACGACAAAAACTTGAAGCTCAAAGGTTTCTTCCGTACGGCGATTTTCCTTCCGGCGGTTACGTCGCTGGTTGCTTATTCGGTTATCTTTAAATACCTGTTCGGGCCTGACGGCCTTATCAACACGATGCTGCTCAAGCTGCATATCGTGAATGCTCCTATCGAATGGATCACGGATCCCTTCTGGGCCAAAATTACGATCATAATCGCCATTACCTGGCGTTGGACAGGGTACAACATGATCTTCTATCTGTCGGCCCTGCAAAATATCGATAGCTCCATCTACGAAGCCGCGCGCATTGACGGCGCATCGGCATTCAGGCAGTTCCGCAGCATTACGGTTCCGCTGCTCAAGCCGATCATTCTGTTCACGTCCATTACGTCGACGATAGGCACGCTGCAATTGTTCGACGAGGTCATGAACATTACGAAGGGCGGACCGGGCAATGCGACGATGACGCTGTCCCAGTATATCTATAACCTGTCCTTCAAATATACGCCGGACTTCGGCTACGCGGCGACCGTTTCGTACGCGATCGTTATACTTATCGTGATCTTCTCGGTTCTACAGTTCAAATTGGCAGGTGATAAGAATGCATAAAGTGAAAAGAGCACTGATGTACGTCTTTCTCAGCCTGGCAGCGGTTATCTCGATTTTCCCGTTCTTGTGGATGATCGTCAGCGCCACCAACAAATCCATCGACGTCACGCAAGGCAGACTCCTTCCCGGCGCGGAGCTGTTCGAGAACCTTCGCAAAGTGTTCGACACGGTCGACTTGGTGCCGGCGCTGCTTAATTCCGCCCAAATTTCCATCACGACGACGATTCTCGCCATGTTGATCGCCTCCCTGGCGGGTTACGGCTTCGAAATTTACCGGAGCAAAGCGAAGGATATCGTGTTCAGCATTCTGCTGCTGTCCATGATGATTCCGTTCGCCGCGTTGATGGTGCCTCTGTACCGGATGTTCGGCAGCATCTCGCGGACGATGCCTTTTATCGGGATCGACACGATCTCTTCGGTTATTCTGCCGACGGTGACAACGGCGTTCCTGATCTTCTTCTTTCGCCAGAGCACGAAGATGTTTCCGAGGGATATGCTGGAAGCGGGCCGCATCGACGGACTTAGCGAGCTTGGCGTCTTCTTCCGCATCTACGTGCCGACGATGAAGACGACTTATGCCGCAGCGGCAATTATCACGTTTATGTCGAGCTGGAACAATTACTTGTGGCCGCTCGTTGTGTTACAATCGCCAGAGAAACGTACCGTTCCGCTGCTTATCTCGAATCTGGGCTCGAGCTATTCGCCGGATTACGGAGTTATTATGACGGTCATTCTGATCGCGACATTGCCTACCGCCATCGTGTTCTTTCTGATGCAGAAGCATTTCGTGGCGGGCATGACGGGTTCGGTGAAGTAACAGAAGGGTGAAGGGGGAAACCACATGACTACAACTTCGCAATTTAATGATAAAAATGTAACGTTAACAGCCAATCCAACTCTGGATTGGCTGGAGGACGTTGGCGTATTCGCGGTAAATCGACTGCCCGCGCATTCCGACCATGCCTATTACGGCTCGGTGGCTGAGGCTCGCAGCCGGGTGCCGATGGAGATGCGCCATTCTTTGAACGGCTCCTGGAAGTTCCATTATTCGCCGAACCCGGCGAGCCGGCCTGCGGGCTTTTTCAGCGAGGAGTTTGGCACGTCAAGCTGGGGCGATATCCAGGTGCCGGGTCACATTCAGACGCAGGGTTACGGCCAAATGCAATATGTGAATACGATGTATCCGTGGGACGGACATGAGGTGCTTAGACCTCCGTTTATCTCCAAGGAAGACAATCCCGTCGGCAGCTACGTAAAGCTGTTCGATCTTCCTGCCGATATGGCCGGCAAGCCGGTTTGCATCTCGTTCCAGGGCGTAGAGACCGCATTCTACGTCTGGCTGAACGGCAAGTTCGTCGGCTATTCGGAGGACAGCTTTACGCCGTCCGAGTTCGACCTGACGCCTTACGTTCGCGAAGGGGAGAACAAGCTGGCGGTGGAAGTGTTCCAGCGCAGCACGGGAAGCTGGCTGGAGGATCAGGACTTCTGGAGGTTCTCCGGCATTTTCCGCGACGTATATCTCTACACGGTGCCTTCCATCCATGTCTACGATCTCGACGTGCGAGCGGAGCTGGACGAAAGCCTGACGCAAGGTTCGCTGCGCGCGGCGCTGGCGTTTCGCGAGACGCCGCCAGCGGGCTCGAAGGCGGTCGTCAAACTGTATGACGCCGAGGGCAATGAGGTTGCTTACGCAGCGACGGCACTGGGCGAAGGTTTGAACGCCGTACTGGAGACGAAGGTTGGCAATCCGGAGTTGTGGAGCGCCGAGAAGCCCTACCTGTATGAGCTTATCGTGGAGGTTTTGGACGCAAACGGCGCTTTGGTCGAAGCGATTCCGAACCGCGTCGGCTTCCGCCGCTTCGAGATGAAGAACAAGATCATGACGCTTAACGGCCAGCGGATCGTCTTTAAGGGCGTAAACCGCCACGAGTTCAACCCGCGTACCGGGCGCGCTATTTCCAAGGAAGATATGTTATGGGATATTCGGACGATCAAACGGAACAACATGAACGCCGTCCGGACCTCGCATTACCCTAACCAGAGCTACTGGTACGAGCTATGCGACGAATACGGCGTATACGTCATCGACGAGATGAACCTGGAGACGCACGGCTCCTGGCAGAAGATGGGCGCCGTCGAGCCGTCCTGGAACATTCCGGGCAGCCGGCCGGAGTGGCAGGATATCGTCATGGACCGCGCCATCTCGATGTACGAGCGGGACAAAAACCATCCGTCCATCCTGATCTGGTCGCTGGGCAACGAGTCGTACGTTGGCGATGTGCTGGTAAACGTGTCGCGTTACTTCCGCTCGGTAGACAGCGGACGTCTCGTCCACTACGAAGGCGTGTTCTACGACCGTGCCTTTACGGAAGCGAGCGACATGGAGAGCCGAATGTATGCGAAACCGGCCGACATCCAAGAGTATCTCGATCAAAATCCCGACAAACCGTACATCAGCTGCGAATATATGCACGCCATGGGCAACTCGCTGGGCGGCATGAGCCTGTACACCGATCTGGAGCGGAAGTACGCGATGTACCAGGGCGGCTTCATCTGGGATTACATCGACCAATCCGTCTATAAGAAGGACCGTTACGGCAAGGAATTTCTGGCTTACGGCGGCGACTTCGGCGATCGTCCGACGGACTACGGCTTCTGCACGAACGGTATTGTGTACGCGGACCGCAAGGAATCGCCGAAGATGCAAGAGGTCAAATTCCTTTATCAGAACATCAAGCTGATGCCGGACCGCGAAGGCGTTGCGATCCGCAACGAAAATCTGTTCGCGGATACGTCGGAGCTTGATCTGGTCTTTGTCTTGTCGGCCGACGGCAGAGAGCTGGCCAGCCGCGTCGAGCAGATTAACGTGGCTGCCGGCGGCGAAGCTTACGTACCGTTCGAATTCGCCGAAGGCGCGCTGACGCTTGTACCTGGCGAATACGCGGTGGACGTTTCCTTCCGCCTGAAGGAAGACACGTTGTGGGCAGAGGCCGGCCATGAGGTCGCTTTCGGTCAGCATGTGTTTCGCGTGGAGAGCGCGGCGGTCAGCGGAGTCGGCGCGATGGACATCTCCGGGGGCAGTGCCGGCGATGCTTGGGGCCTCGGCGGCGGCATGGACGACTTACCCGGGACTTCCGCTGAGGCTGGCGCCGGAGCTTCCGGCGGCCTGATCTTCGTCGGCGGAGCGGCAGACATATGCGGCCCGGACGGCTGCGCGCTTCCAGGTGGAACGACTGGCATCGGCGCAATCCCAGGGACAGCGGCAGACGTTCGAGCGAAGCTTGCGATCGTGCATGGCGATGTCAACATCGGCGTGAAGGGACGAGACTTCAGCGCGATTTTCTCGAAGCAGGCGATGAGCCTGATCTCGCTCAATTATGCGGGACGCGAGATGATAGCGACTCCTCCGGCTCCGCTCTTTTGGAGGGCGACGACGGACAATGACAGAGGATTCTCCCAAGGCTTCGACGCGGGCGTCTGGTACGCCGCCAGTCTGGCTCGCAAGTGCGTCGGAATCGACGTAGAAGAGGATGGCGAGGACGGTTCGATCACGATCGCTTACCGGTTCCGCTTCTCTGTCAGCGCCGAGCTCGAGACGCGTATGGCCTATACGGTTCGGCCGGATGGCAGCATCCGGGTACAGGCTGATTACAGCGGCGCGGCGGGTCTGCCGAAGCTGCCGATCTTCGCGGTATCCTTCAAGGTGTCGGCGGATTACGATCAGCTGAAGTGGCTGGCGCTGGGACCGGAGGAGAACTATGCCGATCGGGCCCAAGGCGCGCGCCTATGCTCTTTCGAAGGCACGGCAGCCGGCAACGTGTCCGGCTATGTGATGCCGCAGGAATCCGGCAACCGGACCGGCGTGCGCCGTCTGGACGTCACGGACGTCCTGGGACGCGGCATTCGGATCGCCGCGGACGGAGCGCCCGTGGAATGCGGCGTATCGCCTTACACGGCGTTCGAGTTGGAGAACGCGCAGCATGTCTACGAGCTGCCGCAGGCGCATTACACCGTCATCACCGTCGCGGGGCGGCAAATGGGCGTCGGAGGCGACGACAGCTGGGGCGCTCCGGTACACGAGCCGTATACGATTCCGTCTGACGCGCCGATGTCCTTCTCGTTCGTGATCGAGCGGGTATAGTCGCGCAGAAGCGGCGGGTTTGCAATAGCAAGACGCGAAGAAGACTTCAACACCACACTTTGTGGGTTGGAGTCTTTACGGTGAAGCTGATCGACAATAGGATCGTCTTCCAGGATGTGCCCGACAACTATTGGGCAGCCGAGGCGATTGCTTTTACTGCCAGCCGCGAACTGTTCCTTGGAACGGAGGTAGGGATGTTTGCCCCCGGCGTATCCATGAGCCGCGCCATGCTGTTTACCGTGCTGGCCCGACTGGACGGAGTAGAAACCGAGGGCGGCGGATCTTGGTACAGCAAGGCGCGGGATTGGGCTATGGCTGCGGGAATCAGCGACGGCAGCGCCCCGGAGGCGGCCATTACCCGGGAGCAGTTGATTGCTTTGCTGTACCGGTATGCCGGACAGCCTGCAGCGAACGGCGGCAGCAAGAGCTTTGCGGATAGCGGCGAAGTTTCCGTTTGGGCAAGGGGAGCTATGGATTGGGCGGTGGAGACGGGCATCCTGAACGGCAAGCCGGGGAATCTTCTGGCGCCTGTTGGTGTGCCTCCCGGGCAGAAGTGTCCGCCATGCTTGCGCGTTTTATCGCGTGGCGCAGCAACTGAGCGAGTCATTGATTGGATAGAAAGTGCAAAACCAAGGAGTCAGGCGGCTTGCCGCTTGGCTCCTTGGTTTTTTCGAACGGTCGGAGCAGCTTCCAGCTGCTTGCGATTCATCCCCCAATAGCGGTATTGTATATCTACTTATAGAAAAAGCCATTCGGAGGAGGACGTCGCATGAGCGAGCGCATCTATTCGTTTCCGCCCCTGATCGACGATCGGGCACGGGTATTGATATCCGGCACGGCGCCAAGCGTGAAGTCGTTGGAGCACGGACAATTTTACGGACATCCGCAAAATTTTTTCTGGCGCGTCGTGTACGCGTTATTCGGCGAACCGCAAACAGAGCAGTCTGCCGCAACGCCGGCTTCTGAGCTTCTTTATCCTTCGCCTGACGCCGACTATGGCAAACGATTGGATTTCCTGCAGGCGAATAGGCTGGCCCTATGGGACGTAATTAATTCCTGCGAACGGGAAGGGAGCCTGGACGTGAACATTAAGGGCGAGCTGCCCAATGATTTCCCAGGTTTGCTGGAGCATTATCCGGGTATCGTCTGCATCGCGTTTAATGGAAGCAAGGCTTTCGACACGTTCCGCAAATATTACGGCAAGGACGGCGGCGCTCTTCCGCGCAAGGTGGCGCTCCTCAAGATGCCGTCCACAAGTCCCATTCCGACCAAGCATATGAGGAATCTCCATGACCGGGTCGAAGCATGGAAGACGATTTTGCCCTATGCGCAAGGGCATCTCCCAGCAGGAGAACGTTGAAATTACGGCACTTCCTGTATATAGTAGTAACATGACATTTCAATGAACGCGGGAGTTAGAGAATCTATGGAAGCAAGCGGCAAGGCCCTGCTGACGCTGGAGAGCGTACAGGATGGGGAACGGGTGCAGGAGATTTACCACGGAGAGTGGTTCCGCAAGGCGAGATCGCTATATATTCGATATACCGAAGCGGACGGGGAAATCCGCACGCTGATTCGTTATTCGCGGGGGGAGCTTGCGCTGACCCGCAGCGGGGCCGTTAAGATGGAGCAGACCTTCGTGGACGGTCAGCGACGACGAGGGAGCTATCGGTCCGCGATGACGGCATTCGAGCTGGAGACGGATACGACGAAGCTGTCGATTCAGGGCGGCGGTGCAGAGCACGATGGGCAGGGACTTCCTGCCTTGCTGCCGTTCACGCTGGAGTGGAAGTACCGCTTGCTGGTGGAAGAGCGATTATCGGGACGGTTCCATATCCGTCTTTGTATACAGGAGGAGCATGAATAATGAGCAACAGTGTCAATGTACTTGAAGTTATGTATGAGCAGGTCAGAACGGCGATCGCCGATGCGGCCGTAGCGGCGGGACTGGCGGAGCGGGAGCAATTGCCGGCTTTCGTGCTGGAGGTACCGAAGGACAAGACCCATGGGGATTTGGCGACGAATGCGGCCATGCAGCTGACGAAGCTCGCGAAGCGCAATCCGCGTCAGATCGCGGAAGCGATTATCGAGCATTTGGATGCAAAAAGCGCTTCGATCCAGTCGGCGGAGATTGCAGGTCCGGGCTTCATTAACTTCCGTATGGACAAAAGTTATCTATACCCCGTTGTTCGGAGCGCGCTGGAAGCGGGCGAGCGTTACGGCCGCGTAAACGAAGGCGCGGGTCAGCGCGTGCAAGTCGAATTCGTGAGCGCGAACCCGACAGGCAGCCTGCATCTGGGCCATGCCCGCGGAGCGGCCGTCGGCGATGCGCTGTGCAACGTGCTGGATTTCGCCGGCTACGACGTCACGCGCGAATATTACATTAACGATGCCGGCAAACAAGTCGAGAACCTGGCCGTATCGCTAGAGGCAAGATACCGTCAGGCGCTCGGACAAGAAGCGGAGATGCCGGAAGACGGCTATTACGGCGAAGACATTATCGGCTTCGCCAAGGGGCTTGCGGAGCTAGAGGGAGACCGTCTGTTGGGACTATCCGACAAGGAGCGTTTCTCGTACTTCCGCAACTTCGGGCTTGAGAAGGAGCTCGACAAGATCAAGCGCGACCTCGGCCGGTTCCGGGTCGGCTTCGACGTCTGGTACAGCGAGACCTCGCTGTATGAGAACGGGCTTGTCGAACAAGGGCTGGAGGCGCTAAAGGCATCCGGACACGTCTATGAGGAAGAAGGAGCAACCTGGCTAAACACGGTGCCGTTCGGCGACGACAAGAACCGCGTGCTCGTGAAGAACGACGGCTCTTACACCTACCTTACGCCAGACATCGCGTACCACCGCGACAAGTACGGCCGCGGCTTCGATCGCATGATCAATATTTGGGGCGCGGACCATCATGGCTACATTCCTCGCGTGAAGGCGGCGATGGAAGCGTTGGGCAACGACCCGGCGAAGCTGACCGTGCTGATCGCGCAGATGGTCAGCCTGTTCCAGAACGGCGAGAAGATGAAGATGTCCAAGCGTACCGGCAAAGCCGTCACCATGGAAGATCTGATGGACGAAGTAGGCGTAGACGCGATCCGTTACTTCTTTACGATGAGAAGCATGGATTCCCATCTGGACTTCGATATGGATCTGGCGATTTCGACATCCAACGAGAATCCGGTATTTTATGTGCAATATGCCCATGCGCGCATCTGCAGCATCTTCCGCCAAGCCGAGGAGCAGGGCATCGATATCGCGGGTATAGCGGGCGTCGCGCTGGATAAGCTGAACAGCGAAGCGGAATTCGATTTGATCCGCAAGATCGGCGAGCTGCCGCAAGAGATTGCGGAAGCGGCCGCAGGTTACGCGCCGCATCGCTTGATCCGCTATGTGTACGAACTGGCAGCCGAATTCCATAGCTACTATCGCGCTGAACGCGTCATTACGGACGACGCGGAGCAAACGCAGGCGCGTCTGGCCTTGTTAGGCGCTGTCCGCATCGCGATCGCCAATGTGCTTCGCCTGGTCGGCGTATCGGCGCCTGAGCGGATGTAGGCCTGGCAACTGCCGTTTTGAATCCAAAAGGGGCTGTCCGAGAAGTGAACTTTTAAGGGAGCCCCCGTTGTCTTTATGGCTCGAAAACTGGCCTGCACCTGGCCAAATGGCTATCCAATAAATCAGCGAAAGCGGAATGTCGGATGCCCCGTTTTGGTTAAATGGTAAAAGTGGCAGGCATCCACCTCGCCGCTTTCCCGAAAAAGCAGGTTCGCAAAAAAAGTTGGCCGGAAGACAGTTTCCGCTCAACTTTTTATTTTGAGGACTTATTGGACAACTCCCCTTTTTTATTAATTAGCTTAATTAATAAATCATGGACAGTAACTTTATTTTATGATATATTTTGACCAATTTCATAACTTGAAAGTGGGAACGCCAATATGAGAGCCAAAGGAGTAAACCAGAAGCAGATCAAGACGACCAACCAAAGCTTGATCATTAACGAAATCCGGGCCGCAGGCAGCTTGTCCAGATCGGACCTGGCGAAGAAGCTGATGCTGAGCGCGCCGAGCATATCCGCCAACATCGACGATCTGATTTCGCGCAACGTCATTTTGGAGAAAGGAGCGGGCACGTCGGCGCGGGGACGGAAGCCGATTAACCTGGTCTTTAATTATAATTACAGCTACGTCGTTGCGGTGGATATGGTGAGCAGCAGCTCGCGCATTGCTTTATCCGATCTGAGCGGGACGAACGTTCTTGACTATGCGCACGTCGAGGATACGTGGCAAATCACGCCGGAAGCGGCCGACCGCATTATGGATGCGATCGGCGAATTGCTGAGCAAGCATGATATCCCCGAGGAGAAGCTGCATTGCATCTGCCTCGGCTCGCCGGGCATCATCGACCCGGATACGGGCGCCATCGTTTTTGCCCCGCGGATCATCGACCTGCCGGGCACGGCGCTGCGGGATCGGTTCGCCGGCCGCTTCCGCTCCGACGTCATCGTCAAGAACGATTTGAACTGCTCGGCCGTTGGTGAGCAGTTGTTTGGCGCAGGCGTCGATTACAGCAATTTTATCAATATTCAGCTGGATCTCGGTTCAGGGGCCGGACTTATTCTCAATAATCAATTATATGAGGGCAGTCGCGGGTCCGCGGGAGAAATCGGCTTGTGGATCATGGACAACAAACCTGTGGTGGAGGGGCAAGGGGTTTCCCTCGTCAATGTCGCGGATTATCATATCTCCGTATTCGGCTTGCTCTGCAAGGTCAAGGAGCGGTATCCCGATGTGCTCGCTTCGATGGGAGAAGGAGACATCGATTTGCATCGGATCGCGGATTACGCGAAGCTGATGTTTGCCGCGGCGCGGGCGGGCGACGAACGCGTGCTGGCCATTATTCGCGAGGGCGTTGCCAAGCTGGGCTGCGTACTCCGCAATATCTGCTTGCTGCTCGATCTGGAAGCCGTCATCATCGGCGGCCTGATGCTGGAGCTGGACAAGCTGTATCTGGAGCCGCTTGAGGAAATCATGTCCGCGCATATCTCGACCCAGGTACGCATCGTCCCTTCGACGCTTGGCGACAAGACGGTATTGTTCGGGGCGATCGGCGAAGCCATCAACAAGATATTGGACAATATCGTCAATAACGGGGATTGATGCAAAGCAAAGCAGAGGCACGCATGATGCGCCCTCTGCTTTTGCCAACCCATCTAGAAGCCTGCCGGCAGCGCGTACAACTTGCCTTCTCCAGGCGCGAAAGAAGCGGATATAACTCCTGTCGCGGCATTGTAGGAGGTGCCTATCTCCAGACCGGTCGACTTGGATACCTCGGTTACGGAGGCCGGCTTTCCTGGCAAGGTAAAGGAAAGCGTGCGGCTGTTCGCTTCGTCGCGGTTGACGACCATGACATATTTGCGGCCCGAGCCGTTCGTGAAATAGCCGATGACCGACGGCAGCGCGGTGGACGGCTGCCAGAAGAAGCCGGATGGCACGGCGCTGGTCGTCGCGGGCAAGGCTCCCGAATGATAGACAGCCTGCGATTGCAGACCTAACAAGGTAGGACCTAGCTTCAGCACTTCCGCATTCAGCGTCGTCGCGTATCCATACGTGTCATTCGTTGTGCCGTCGGGCAGAATCAGCCCGTTATGGAACGGTTCTCCGCTGGATTCGATGCCCGGCGTCCGGTACGTGAAATAAATGTATCCTTTGGCTCCATAGGCAAGGTTCGTATAGATTTGATATCGCATGTCGTTCTGCGACGGCTTGCGCAGGTGCCCTGTAATGCCGACCGACTGGATATAGCTCCAGAAATCCAGGTCGGCCAGCAGCGATTGCCTGCGAATCGTTTCCAGATTGTCGTAATAGTTGGCGGTCATTGTTCCATCGGCTTTGAACGGATAATGGTCGAAGGCCATGACGTCGGGCTGCTGAAGCGTCCAGCGATAAACGTAATCCTCGTAGGTGCCGCCCTGAATGTTCTGATTGACGACAAACCAGAAGTCGGAATCGATCGACGTCCCGTTGACATAACCGGTCCCGGTGCCGTCCTTGACCAGCTTGAGCCCGTCCTCGGTACGGATGACCCAGCCGATGGATCCGTCGCCCCCGCCGTTATGGGTCAACTCCCAGTAGTAGGAGGCGTTCGGGCTTACCGTTGCGTTCAGCGTAAATACCGGCCAGTTGTTGGTCGCTCCGGTCAATGTCGACTGGGCGACGAGGGAGGTTTTGGACGGCGAATTCCAAAGCCGAAGTGTAAGCGCTTCACCGCTTCCCCATTGCAGGCGATCCACCCAAAGCTGTATCGTATCGATGGCGGTTTGGCCGGCGGAGGTCGTAAAGGATTGTCCCAGCACGCTTGTCGGGCGCGAGAACTCTCCAGAGATGGCATTGACTTTGAGCAGCGCGTCCGTCGCCTGGTTCGGGAACAGGTTGACGAAAGCCATCCGTTCCGGGTCGATGGCGCGAATGCGCTCGCGGACGGCGGCAACGCGATTGAATAGAGTCGCGCCCGGCTCATCGTAGAGATGGTAGCCGAGGAGGCCGGATTTGGTTTTGTAATAATTGGCTACAAGGTCGACGTCGGCGTTATTCGGGCTGTTCCGGTCGTTGTAGGCCTGCTGCGAGAAGGAGATGTAGAACAAGAGATCGGTGCCGGATACCGCAGTCCCGTTGTCGTAAAACATGCCGTTTCCGTACGGATTGCCGGAATTGGCGGTCACCCAGCCGACGGGACTGGCGCTGTTGCTGGTCAGCTCCATGTAATACGTCGTATTGGCCGCGATCGGGATGCCGAACCCGAAGCCATGGTCGTAGACCGTCTGCGGGCCGCCGACGGAAGCGGAGCCGAGCAAGGTCGCACGGGCCGGAGAATCGTAGATGCGCATCGTCAGCGTCGTCCCGGATCCCCAGAAGACCGGGTCGATCTTCAATTGGGCATAAGACAGGTACCAGCCCGATCCCGCGGGCGTCCGAAAGGTTTGGCCGAGGCGGTTCGTATTGCTGACGTAGTACCCGGTGTCATAGGCCGGCTGCTGAACCATCTCCGTCCGCCAGTGGAAGCGGTAATCGTCGACGAGCATCTTGAGCCCCAGGCTGTCCGCAAGCGACAACGCGGCATCGTTGGCTTCCGGCGTGTTGATGACGGCGGCGCCGACGATCAGATTGGCGTTCATGTCTTTGATTTGCTGATACTTGGCAAGCGTCGTCTCCGCCGGGGAAGGCGGGTAGAAGATGCCGATCGGAAACTCCGTTCCCGATGCCGCGGCTTGCGGGGGAGCGCTGCCCCATAACGTGCCGGCCAGCAAAGTCATCGTCATTAAGCAGGCTGTCAGTTTTGCGAGCTTTTGCTTCACTACAATTCCTCCTGTCCGTAACTTGGATGGTCTTTCGTGATTAAGTGTACAGCATGGGATGCCCGTTCGTATTTGCATGGAATCATACAGTTTTACCGGCCGCGAATCGAAGCGGAATCGCAATTTTCAATAAACACAGTTGCACATAATTCGCTTTATGGGAGGCGATGCAATGCGTATCCATTCTTTTGGCCAAGGGGAAGCTCGGGGACAATCGGCGGTACGGCTTGGAACAAAGGAGGCGGAAGACAAGGAGGTTATTTATATTACGGCGGGCAAGCTGTGGTTCAAGACGGCTTCCTGCCAACGCTACATCCAGGAGCCGGCGATTCTGATCGTACCGGCCCCGATGCGCCATGCGCTGTCCGGTGGCGGGACGGAGCCGGCATCTTATCGTTATGCGGTAGTGGCAGGGGGGCGGCTTGCCGGGGGCGACGGCGCGGAGCCGGTCGTGCTGCATGCGGCAAGGCTTGCCGGGCAGGAGCTGCTGCTTCCGGCCGCAGAGGCCGTTCAACTGTTCGAGCATCTGTACCAGATGGTCGGGTTTCTGATCGGGCTTGCGCTGTCGGGCGCCTCCGCAAGCGGCCGGGAGCCGGAGCAGCTGGCCCGCCTTGGCGTACGCACGATGGTCGCGTTGCTGCTTCCCCGTCAAGCCGGCGCGCCGATCAGCTGCTGCCCTGCCGCCATCCGATCGGGCGGCCGGCATGTCGCGGAGGAAGTGGTTCTCGAACTGCAACGCTATATGGAATGGCGGTACAGCGAATCCATTACGGTTCGCAGCCTGGCCGCCCAAGTCCATCTTACGCCATCCTACTTGATCAGGCTGTTCAAGGAGCATACCGGGTACACGCCCGGTCAATATCTGCTCCGCATTCGCTTGAAGGCGGCGGCCCGCTATTTGCAGGAAAGCGACCTTCCCATCAAAGCGATTGCGGAGAAAATCGGCTTCAACAGCATCCATTATTTTACAAGGCGCTTCAAACATCAGTACGGAGACAGTCCCGCCAGTTGGCGTAAAAAATTAGTTATTTAACTTTACTAAAAAATGTTGCAATCTAAAAAAAGATGTAGTTAAATAGGGTTATGCAACAGCAAGACGTGGAGGTGGGGTAATGACAAAGAGAGCGGTAAGGGTCGTGGCAGCGCTTTTGGCCGGGGGGATGACGGTCCAGCTGACCGCATGTTCAGGGGAAGTGAAGGAGCCTTACTACGAGGACAATCAGCGGATTGCCATCGGCGCCTGGGTAGCGCCGCCGCCGGGGTACATTAACGACGAGTCGTATAAGCAGGTGGCGGAGTCGGGCATCAACATCATCTATGGCCTGTACGAGGACATCGACCAGCATGCGCTCGACGCGCTGAAGTACGCGGAGCAGAACGGCATCCAGTATATGGCCCGCAGCAGATCGCTGTTCTCCATTCCGGAGGATGAGCTCGATCTGATGGAGGGGATGTTTGACGAGGTGGCGAAAAGCCCGGCATTGCGCGGCATCATGGTTGTCGATGAACCTGGAGCTGCCAAGTTTGAGCATCTGGGCGTGTTGAACAAGAAGTTTAAAGAGCTGTATCCGGATCTCATGTTCTACGTCAATTTGAATCCCATTTATTCCAGCCCGGATCAGCGGGATGGGCGAACGTATCAGGATTACATTGACGAATACATCTCGGTCGTCGGCACCGACTACTTGTCCTACGATCATTACCCGCTGAAGAACAGCCCGACCAGCGGCACGTTCCTGACGGAAAACTACTTGCTGAACCTGGACATTGTGTCCACCGCCACGAAGAAGGCGGGCATTCCGTTCTGGTTGTTCATCCAGGCGATGGGCTATTGGGTTGCCGGATCCGAGAACCGTCCCCCGAATGAAGCGGATATCCGCTGGCAAGTCTACAACTCGCTCGCTTTCGGCGCACGGGGACTGCAGCACTTTACTTATTGGACGCCTCTGAAGGATGATGTAACCGTTTTCTCGGAGGCGATGGTTGACAAGGAAGGCAATAAAACGCCGATTTACGACGCAGTAAAAAACGTGAACCATGAAATACTCGACTTCGATCATATTTATCTCAACTATGACAATGTCGGCGTCATGACGTTCCCTGTCGAGGATGCGCCGCCGGAGCTGTATATGGAGAACCGGCTTCCGTCCTTCGAACCGATCCGAAACGTGGAGAGCGAGCATCCGGTCGTCGTCGGCGCATTCGAAGACAAGGATGGCAACCAGGCGATTATGCTGGTCAACTTCACGGACCCGGCGCATGAGCTGAGCAACGAAGTGACCATCAAATTCAACAAGGTCAAGGAAGTCAGCGAATACGGCATGGGCGGCAACAACCGCGTCAAGGTGAAGGGCGGCAGCTACAACGTCACCCTGGAGCCGGGCGAAGGCAAATTTATACTGCTTCTAAAATAAAAACAGGGAGGGTCACAGCATGAAAAAATGGGCAATCCTGCTGGTCGCGGCCGTCATGGCGTTCACGATGGCAGCCTGTTCCGGCAACAACGAGGAAGGCGACGGCAATTCGGAGACGGAGCAAGTATTGAAAATCGCGTATTTCAACGGCGGGTATGGCGATGAATGGCTGAAAGGCTGGGTGGCGGCATTCGAGGCCGCGCATCCCGGTGTGAAAGTGGAAATCGAAGGCGACCCCGGCATTACCGAAAAAATGGGGCCGCGGCTGGAATCCGGCGCGAATCTCCCCGATCTGGCATTCGTCCTGCGGACGAACTGGCAGCGTTGGGGCATCATGGGCTATCTCGCGGACTTGACGGACGTGTACGAATCGACGATCGACAACGGCAAAACGTTCAAGGAAAAGCTGCAGCCCGGAGCGGCGGACTACGGTCTGATCCGGGACAAATATTGGGTGGCGCCTTGGACGGACGGCGCAACCGGCTTCGTCTACAACGCCGGCATGTTCGAGGAGCACGGTTGGAAAGTGCCGGAGACGATGGCGGAGCTGGAGCAATTGCTGCCGTCGATCAAGGAGAAGGGCATCGCGCCGTTCGCCTGGGGCGGCAAGGTGATGGCCTACTGGGATTTCCCTACGGTGGGCTGGTGGGCGCAATACGAAGGCGCCGAGGGAGTCGAAGCCTACAAGGAGATGGCAAGCCCGGACGTGTACGGACAGGAGGGCCGGCTCAAGGCGCTTGAGCAATTCTACGAGCTGCTGGCCGACCCGTCGAACAGCATCAGCGGCGCGGAGGGCATGGACCATATTCAATCGCAGATGGCATTCGTACAGGGCAAGGCGGCGATTATTCCGAACGGGGCTTGGCTGGAGAACGAAATGCGTACCTCGCTGCCCGAAGGCTTCCGCATGAAGATGATGCAGCTGCCTGCGATTGACGGCGCCAAGGATGCCAAAGTCAACAATACGCAAGGCGGGGATTTCGCCATTATTCCTGCCAAAGCCAAAAATGTCGAGCTGGCGAAGGAATTCCTGAAGTTTACGGCCAGCGACGATATGCTGAAGCTCTTTACCGAAAAAACCGGCTCCGTCCGTCCATTCGTTTACGATGCGGCATCCGTCTCGGGCTTAAGCGAGTTTTCGCAAAGCGTCATCGATATTTGGCAGAACAGCCGGAACATCTATCTCTTCTCGCAAAACCCGATTTATTACAGCAAGTACTATGATTGGCCGCTGGCGGGAGCGCCTTACATGATGATTTATATGGAAGACGAAACGCCGGAATCCGCTTTCCAGGGGAACTTGCAATTCGCCAAGGAAAACTGGGAGAAAACAAAGGCTGATCTGGGCATTGAGTAGCCGCCACGTAAGGGGAGAGGGCCATGAGTAGCACGACGAAGCGGGGTTGGTTCATTTTCCTGATGCTAGCTTTTCCGCTCGCGCATTTCCTTGTGTTTTTTGTCTACATCAATATCAACACGATCGTCATGGCGTTCCAGAAGCTGAACTACTTCCAGAACACCGTGGAATTTGCGGGACTGCGCAACTTCGAGCAAATTTTTACCGATATGAAGCGCAGCCCGCTGCTGGGCAAGGCTATCGTCAATTCCTTGCTGTTCATACCGGTGACGAACGGCATTCTGCTGCCGCTCTCGATTATTTCTTCCTATATATTGTTCAAAAAGGTGTACCTGCATCAATGGTTCCGGGCGATCTTTTTTTTTCCTTCCATTCTGTCCATCGTCATCTTGACCATGGTGTTCTCCTTCATGTTCGATAGCACGTTCGGGGTGTTCAATGACATCTTGCAGGTACTGGGGCTGGAAGGCTGGCAGCGCACCTGGTTTGGCGACAAGCATACGGCCATGCCGATGGTATTCGTTTATTGCATCTGGGCAGGGATCGGCTTTAACGTCATTCTGCTCAACAGCGCCATTACGCGCATTCCGCAGGAAGTGATCGAATACGGGCAGCTGGAAGGCGTTCCCATGTGGCGGGAGCTGAGCCAGGTCGTCGTGCCGATGATCTGGCCGACCGTAACGACGGTGTTCGTGCTGGGGTCGACTTCGGCCTTTACGATCTTCCTGCAACCTCAGCTGCTGACCGGGGGCGGCCCGAACGGGAGCTCCTACACCATCGCGTTATATGTCCTGGAGCAGGTCAAGGCAGGGCAGCTGGAATACGCGGCGGCGGTAGGCGTGTTCTTCTCCGTCATTGGCATCGCCGTCGTTATGGGCTTCAAGCTGGTGCTGGAACGTATCGGGTCCAATGTGGAATATTAGAGATTTCCCGAATTCATTCATGATTTTCATGACCAAAGGAGAAGAGGACTCATGAGCAAAAGGTTAGGGCTGGCGAGCTTGGCAATGGCAATGGCGTTATTCGGGATGATGGGAAGCGTCTCCGCGGAGGGGACGGGCAAAGACGCGGCAACCGACTTCGGCAGCGGGTACGACGCGGCGGACTGGCAGATGGCCGCCACGCCGGACGACAACGCCCTGTCCGTCGCGGATGGGGAGCTTGTATTCGCCGGCGCGCAAGACAATTCCTATTTTGGACCCCAAGGCACTTATTCGACATTCGCGGCTTCATTCGACATTCATACGTTCGAAGGCAACTCCAGCTGGATCGGCTTGACCTTCGGCAATCCGCAGCCGGATACGTTCTTCGGCGAGCCGGAGCCATACTTGCTGTTGATCAACAATGACAGCATCATGATGCTGGGCAAGGGCACGACCGAAACCGTCGAATGGGAAAATCCGGAGCAGCGCTGGCTGCCCGGCGACTACGCGTTGGCAGTCAAAGAGGAGCCGCTGAACGTCAAAGTCGTTTACGATGGCTCCAAAGTGGAAGT
Organism: Paenibacillus sp. MY03; assembly: GCF_002165585.1. Lineage (NCBI taxonomy): Bacteria > Bacillati > Bacillota > Bacilli > Caryophanales > Paenibacillaceae > Paenibacillus > Paenibacillus sp. MY03. The sequence continues at coordinate 63,876 of NZ_MXQD01000054.1, forward strand.
GTACTACAAGCTGGCGTCGGAAGCGGCCGATTTGATGGCGGCGCCGCGCGCCGTATTTCCCAATTTGCCCGAGGTCAGCGGTTACGTAAACTTCACGACCTCCGGCAACGCGGATATTCAAGGCTGGTTCAGCCTGGACAACATTGCGGTGTCCGGCAACCCGCAAGCGGATCTGTCCGCAATCGGTGCAACGGCCGCAACGCCGGAGCCGACCGAATCCGCAGCGACCGCAACGCCGGAGCCGACCCCGTCCGAGGCCTCGCCTGCGGAAGAGACGCCTGCCGCGGGCGAAGAAACGCCGGCGGCAACCGACAAGCCGACGGAGGCGGAAGATTCGGACAACGATCGGTCGCTATTGTACATCATTCTTGCCGTTGCCGGCCTGGCGGTCGTAGTCATCGCGGTCATCGCCGTGCGCCGCAATTCGGCGAAGAAATAAACGGCCCGTACGCCGACGGTGGGCGCTGGCGACACGATGTTTGCGCGCAAGCGGCAGCCGCAATAATGAAGCAAGGTGTGATACGTGATGAAGCGCACGAAGTTGCAGAAGGCAGTCATCGGCTTGTTTTTCGTATTGTTCGTATTGTACGCGCTCAGTCTGATCTTTCCGTTTCTATGGACGCTATACAATTCGTTCAAGACGAATCGGGAGTTTTTTGCCGAAGGCGGCATATGGTCGCTGCCCCAGCAATGGATGGTCAGCAACTATGCGAAGGTATGGAATGAATACAATATGGTCACCTATTTCTGGAACAGCATCAAACTGACCGTCATCGGCACGGCCATCTCGGTCCTTTCCGCCGCGATGGCTTCCTACATCGTCGCCAAATACGATTTCAAGCTCAAACGCGTGATCTATATAACGGCGATTTCCGTCATGCTGATTCCGGCGATCGGTTCCATCTCGGCTTTGTACAAATTCATGAACGAAACGGGTCTGTATAATACCCATTTTGGCATTATTCTGCTTTATTCCAGCGGGCTTGGCCTTAATTTTATCGTATTGTACGGCTTTTTCCTCGGCGTATCCTGGAGTTATGCGGAGGCGGCGTTCGTCGATGGGGCAAGCGATTGGCAGGTGTTCGCGAAGGTCATGATTCCGCAAGCGATGCCGGCCCTTGGCGCCGTCTCGATTATTACGGGCATCGGCTTGTGGAACGATTATTTCACGCCGTGGATGTTCTTGGCGGATAAGGATAAGTTCACGCTGGCGCTAGGACTGCGCCAAATCGTATTGGAACAGGCGTATGCGGCGGATTGGCCCAAAATGTTCGCGGCGATGATCGTGGCGACCGTGCCCATCCTGATCGTATACAGCCTGTTCCAGAAAACCTTGATCGAAAACACGGTCGCAGGCGGATTGAAAGGGTGAACGGCGGCGATAGGGCATGTCGTCTTGCACATGCGAACGAGGCATTGCGTGCGCATATGAACCATGCCCGAAAGGGGGGAGTTGCAACATGGTTCGACCGTCAGGCGGGCTGATCATGGCCGCGCTGCTGCTGGTACTGCTCGCCGGCTGCAGCAATAGCGACCGGCAAGCGCCTGGCGACGCCGTGCCGTCGGAAGGCGCGGCATCGCCAGAGCAAAGCAACCGTACCGAATCGCCGGGCGGGCAGGAAGCGGCCGGCGATTCGGGCAATAATCAGGGACAGGTGGAGCAAGAAGCCCCTGCAACAGGAGGAATAGCATTGGAGAGCCGCAAGCCGATTCATCCGCTAGGAGCGGATGTGATGCCGATAGGAGCGTGGGTGGCGCCGCCGCCTTCGGGGATGTTTGGGCATGACAATCCCGACTATATTACAAGCGACAGCTACAGGCTTGCGAAGGAGGCGGGGTTGAATATCGTTTACGGCTTGTATGAACGGGTCGAAATCGATCCGGCGCAGGTGCTGCGCGCGCTTGATTACGCGCATGAGCACGGGTTGAAATATTTGGTGTCCGATTCGGCAATTCAAGCGGGAGCGGACGACCCCGAGCTGATGCGCTATTCGCTGGATACGTATCGCGGGCATCCGGCCTATCTGGGCAATCTGGCCGTAGACGAACCTGCTTCCGCGTACTTCGATTCGCTCGGAGCCAGCCATGACGCGTTTGCGGAGCTTGATCCCGATAAATATTTCTATATTAATTTGCTGCCCAATTACGCATCGGTAAACCAATTGTTCGTCGACAAGTTGGATGAAACGGGCGGATTGCCGACGGCGGCGCAATACCGGCAATATTTGGACGCTTATATGGATGCGGTGAAGCCTACGTTTATTTCTTACGATTATTACCCGCTGCACGGAACCTTCCCTGCACTGACGCAAGGGTATTACGACAATTTATCGGTTGTCCGGACAACCGCTAGCGAACATGGCGTTCCGTTCTGGGTATTCATTCAGTCCGCAAGCTGGAACGCCAACGCAAGGCTGCCGATCCGATCGGAGACGTTCTGGCAGGTCAATACGGCTCTGGCGTACGGGGCGCAAGGCATTCAATATTTCACGTTCTGGTGTCCGTTCGAAGACGGATTTACGGGCGGTATGGTGTCGCGGAAAGGCGAGAAGACGCCGATATACGACGACGTGCAGGAGATGAACCGGCAAATCGCCGCGATCGACCATGTGCTGATGGGCGCTCGGTTCAAAGGGGTCATCGTCCACGGCGAAAGTCCTGTCCCGGTGCCGGAGGACGATCAATTGCCGAGCTATGGCGCGCTGGCGGCGTTGTCGGGAGATATTCCCGTTATTGCGGGCGCCTTCGATTACGACGGCACGCAAGCCTACTATGTCGTGAATAATACGATCGATCGCGACGGCAAGGCGACGCTGCGATGGACGGGCGAGCATACGCTACAAGTCGTTCAGGGAGCGGAGTCGTCCCGGCATTCCGGCAGCGTCCATGAGCTTGCGCTTGCCGCCGGCGAAGGCGCGCTGGTCGTCATCAGGTAAGCCGAATACAGATGAAGGTGGTGTCCCATAATGCGCAAATGGATGTGCATGCTGGCAGGTTTGCTGCTGGCGTCAACGCTGGGGCTGGTCAGCCCGGCCAATGCCGCGAATCAAACGTTTACGGAAGATTTCTCTTCGGGCGACTTTTCCCAATGGACGAACGGGCATCTGGACGACGATCCGGAGACCGTGGACGACGATGAAGTCATCGGCGTCGCCGAGATCAAAGACGGGGTTATGCATGTCAATAATAAAGCGACGGGCGGCAGCTTCTTCTATATTGCGCCCAAGGATATCAAGGCCAAAAATTTTACGATTTCAATGAAGGCCAAATCGTTGGATTTCACCGGCTCGTGGATCGGTTTTTCGGTCCGCAAGGATACGAATGACCGCTATAACGGCAGCAACAATGTGCTGCACGCGTTCAAATTCGAGGAATCCGCCATTTCGTTCCAGTCTTATCGCGGTTACCCGGGCGGCGCGGGCGTAGTGGCCCTGACCAAAAATACGACGCAATCCGCCGCATTCGCCGACAAGGTGGACGATTGGCATACGTATAAACTCGTTGCCGAAGACAACATCTTCACGGCTTATGTGGACGATCAGATCGTCGGCGTGGTGGATTACAGCAATAAAAAAACCGATGTCGCGGGGTACATCAGCATCAATGTCTGCGTTGGCGACGTCATGATTGACGATGTGAGCGTGGAAGTCCGGGACGACGAAGCGGCGGCCGGCGGCGAGCCGGTATCCGAGCAGCCTGCCGACCCTGACGGCGCCAACGCCGGCAGCGGCCAGGAAGCGGCGGAAGGAGCAGGCGAAGCCTCGGTTGATGCGTCCGGCGAGGCGGAGGGAGCGGGCGAGAAGCCGGAGGCGTCGGCGACGGAAGCGCCCGAAGCAACGGCTGAAGCAGCGGAGACTTCAGGGAGCGAGACGTCTGGGGCGGCAGAAGCTTCGGGAGACGATTCGGCAGAGAAAGCGAACTCATCCTCTTTTCCCGTCTGGCTGGGCGTTATCCTAGCAGCGGCGGTTGCGGCAGTCGGCGTATTGGCTTACGTGAAGCTGAAGCGAAAATAAACGACGGATGGATTCCATTCGGAAACGATTGCCCGGCCGCGTGCGGAGGCGCAGTCGTTTCTTGCATCATGTAAGGCGAGAGAGGGATTAGATGAATAAATTATTAATGGATGTCAAACAGAAGCCGGCAACGACAGAGCTGGATTATGCCTATGCGGAATTGCAACGTTACGGTCGGCGGTTGACCGGCGAAGGCGACGGACTGAATATTAAGCTGGCCGCCAACCCGGCAGCTTTTGGTACTGGCTTGGGTGCGGGCGATGAGGCGCCGACGATTCCGGACCTCGATCCGGCGGATTTTCAGATTCAATGGCACAGCGCCCCCCTGAATGCATATTGGGATGATGCGTTTCTTATTGATGTTCAGGGCGGTAGCGGGGTTATTATCGGAACGAACAGCCGAAGCGTCCTGCAGGGCGTATACCGGATGTTCCATGAGTTCGGTTGCCGCTTCTATCGCCCGACCGCGGCGGGGGAGTATATCCCGGAGCGGGAAAAGGCGGCATGCAGCGTCAGGCTGCTGGCCAGGCCCGATCATCGTCATCGCGGAATATGCATCGAAGGGGCGGCGAGTCTGGAGCATGTCCTGTCGATCGTCGAATGGGCGCCCAAAGCAGGCTTCAATGCGTATTTCCTGCAATTCCGGGATTCCTTTACCTTCTTCGAGCGCTGGTATAAGCATGAGGGCAACGAAACCATGCCGGCAGAACCGTTTACGCGCGAGCATTCTCTCGAATTCGTCGCCCGAATCATTGCGGCCATCAAGCTGCGCGGGATGATCTACCATGCGGTCGGGCATGGCTGGACATGCGAAAGCATAGGGTTTCCGTCCATCGGCTGGCATAAGGTGCAGGATAGCGAAATTCCGGAGGACAAGCGCATTCTGCTTGCCGAGGTGGGCGGCAAACGAACCTTTTTTGAAGGGATTCCGCTTAATACGCAGCTCTGCTATTCCAATCCGCTGGCCAGCCAAGCCATGATTGACGAAATCGTCCGTTATGTGCAAGCCCATCGTGAGGTGGATGTGCTGCATGTATGGCTGGGGGACAACTTCAACAATTTCTGCGAATGCGAAGAATGCCGCCGGCTCTCGCCGCCGGATCACTATATGGTTATGATCAACGAGGTGGATAGGCAACTGACCGCGCTCGGACTGGAGAACCGAATTGCCTTCCTCATCTATCTCGAGCTGTTGTGGACGCCTGAGCAGGTCCGGATGAACAATCCGGACCGGTTCATTATGATGTATGCGCCGATTCACCGCACGTATACCAGCACATTTCTAAAAGAAGGCAAGGCGCCTGAGCGGGGCAAGACGCCGCGTATACCGTTCGAGCTGAACAAGGTGGACTATCCGCGCGACATCGAGCGCAACCTGGCCTTTCTGTATGAGTGGCAGAAGGTGTTCGCCGGCGACAGCTTTGATTTTGACTACCACTTGATGTGGGATGTGCACCGGGAATATTCCGGCATTCGGTTGGCGCGGGTCATTAGCGAGGATATAAAGGGGCTGCGGCAACTCGGGCTTGGCGGCTTGGTCAGCTGCCAGGTACAGCGGGCTTTTTTTCCGAACGGTCTTGCCATGTACACGATGGGGCATACCCTGTTCAATCGCGATTTGGCCTTCGAACGGCTGGCGGAGGAATATTTTGCAGCGGCATACGGCGAACACGCTGCGCTGGCTTGGGAATACCTCGAGGGGATCAGCAGGCTGATGTCCCATGAGTACACGCGCAATGAGCTGCCGATGCTGGACAAGGGGGCGCATGACGGCTTCGTGCAGGCGGCGGCATGGTGCGAGGCGTATTTGCCCCGGCTTCGGGAGGCCGCGGAGGCTGCGGCCGCTGTCTGCCCGAACCGTGCGGAAATGCTGCACATCCTTGCCGATTCCGCCACGATCAACAAAAGCTTGGCCGAACTGTTAAGCCGCAAAGCGGCGGGGACGCCGAAGGAACAACTTTTGCCGCAATGGCGAGAGCTAAAATCGTTTATTCTCATGCGCGAGCCGCAGCTCGCGGATGTGATGGATACCTTCTACTTTACAATGATCAATGAAGGGATCATCGTCAACGATTGGTAGAGGGACGAGCGGGCGCTTGTCGAGTATGGCGACGGCGGCGGTTCGCGACAATGAAGGGAGCAGTTGCAAGCCGAGGATCAGTTCTTCTTGGCGGCTTACAGCATGCGCATAATATCGGGCTCGCCGACGCTGCGGCGGCGAGCTTTATTGCTTTTGAACGGTTGCATCGAACGTTTCATGATGGCTTTGATCTCTGCCGGCGTCAGGTTTGGGTAAAGAAGAAGGAACTGGACGAGATCAAGAGCGACCTCGGCCGAACCCTGTCCCGCGAATTAAAAGCCATAGCACCTTATCTGGACTTGGAATTCTCGCATGGAACGAGCGGACGAGCTGCCCGGCAAAAGGAGGCGCAGCCGTTTCTCCTTATTGCATAAAAAATGATGATACTCCATGACTTGTGAACAAAAGGGTGGAGAATCTGACAGACACCAGCGACTCTATTTGTCGGATTTTTAGCCACAACTAGATCTAACAGACGGGAATAGGCTGTCGATTCATTGTGAGTAACGGAGCTGAAACGTTCTGCTTCGGTGTTGGTGTTGGTGTTGGTGTTATGATAGATCATTTTAATTGATAATGAGAATTATTATTGATATAATCGGTGCAAATCGAATCAATCCGAATCGAATCGACTCGAATCGGATCCAACCCGAACGATCGAAACCGGTCGGGGGCGCGGCGAGTTAAACGAGTGGGAGAATGAGATGGTCATGGAGGGAAATAGAGGGATTTCGTTGGAGGATCATTTGAAGCTGTGGAATCATTCCGCGATCAGAGTGCTGGATATCAGGCGTTCCCGGATCGGGCCGGAAGAGAAGCGGGCTTCCTTTCGCATGCCCGCCAGCGGGTTCCTGCTGATTCATCAAGGGTGCGCGGATATTTATATCGACGAGCGCCGCCACTCGGTTCGGGGCGCTTACGCCTGCCACGCAGGCAAGGGCTCGCTGCTTGACATCGTTCAGGTCAGGGAGGCGGTGCAATACGATCTGATCTTTTACAAAGCGGCTCCCGCGCCGCCTCATCGCAAGGAATTGGCTGCTATTCTGAAGAAAAATAGTCCGTTCCAGTCTTCGTACGGCTTTGTGCCGGGGTATCCGCTGGCGCTGTATGCGAAGTCGGAGCAGATGCTGGGGCTGTGGCAAGCTCCCTCCGCCTTGGACCGGTTCCACGTCAGAGCCTTGTTCCATCAATTGGTGTACGAAATGCTGCGGCAAGTTCACGAGCAGGGAGGCACGGACGTGTGCCGGCCGGATCTTGTCGCCAGGGCCGTTCGTTATCTGAAAGACCATTACGCGGAGCCCTTCGGCCTCCAGGAGCTCGCAACCGTACTGGAAGCGGGGCCTCGACAATTGCAGCGGCAGTTCAAAAAGCGGCACCGGGTTGGCCCGATGGAGTATTTGATCGGGATCCGCATGGAGCAGGCTCAGGCGATGCTTACGGGGACGAAGGCAACGCTGCGCGAGATTGCGGAGGCGACGGGGTACTCCGACAGCTATTACTTCAGCCGCGCCTTCAAGAAGCATTACGGCATCTCTCCGCTCCAATGCCGCCGCTCCTGTCGCATAAGTGCATCCGGCTTGTCGCGAAATCCCATTGGAGAAGCGGCCAAACTCCCTTATAGTGAGGTTGATAGTGCGAATCATTATCAATATTCAAGCGGAGGAGAATGGCAAGTGATCAAACGTACGAAATCCATGCTGGCCGTTAGTCTAATTCTGAGTCTGGCCCTGATTCTGGGGGCATGCTCGGGCGGGAACGGCGGAGCGAGGTCCAATACGAACGAAGGAGCGTCCCCGACGTCCACGGCGTCCTCGACGGCCGCTCCCGGTCCGGCCCAAGCGGAGCAAGCCGGTTATCCCGTTACTATTAAGCATCTGAAGGATGACATCGTGCTGGAGCAGAAGCCAGAGCGCATCGCGGTTCTCGACACGAAGTTCGTCGATCAGTTGATCGCCCTGCAAGAACAGCCGGCGGGCAGCGTCACCGCGGCGGGCTCTTCGGAGGACTTCCCGGAATATCTGGCGGATCAGTTGGCGGACGTCAAAGTGCTGGGCACGCGCGACGAGCCGAATCTCGAGGCCATCGTGGCGATGGATCCCGATCTGATCATTATTACCGGCTTCCAGGAGAAAATCTATGACAGCGTCTCTAAGATCGCCCCGACGATCGTGCTCGACTTCGACGAGGACTGGAAGGACACATTGGTTACGTTCGGGAAGATCGTCGGCAAGGAACAGGCTGCCGCCGACGTGCTGAAGGCTTACCAAGAGAAGGTGTCCAGCCTCAAGGAGAAGCTGCAGGCCAAGATGAACGGGGAGAGCATCGCATTGCTAAGGCCTAGAGACGGCGGCATTCGAGTGCATACGCCGGATCATCGCACGGGTGCGATTCTATACGGGGACTTGGGATTGATCGCTCCGAAAGCGGTCACCGAGGTGGACGATACCGCTTATCAGATCGCGTTGGAGGCATTGCCCGGCGTTGGAGCCGACCATTACTTCCTGCTGACCGACGATATGTTCAAGGAAGAGGCCGAGGAGTACCAGAAGACGGAAACCTGGCAGTCGCTGGAGCCCGTTAAGCACAACCGGATATACAACGTCGACACGACGTTATGGATCGCTTACTACGGCCCGATCGCAATTAATATGATCGTGGATCAGGTGGGAGAAACGCTGCTTGGCGGCCACTAACGGAAGAACGTTTTTATCGCAGGAGGAACGGAGGGAGCTCCCTGGAGAATTCCGAATGATCGAGGATGGGGCCGATCTTCCTCCTTTGCTGGCGGACGTGCGGGTATCGGAGCTGCTGAACAAGGAGCTGTGCGGGGACTATCTGGATTGGCTGGGAAAGCATATCGGGGCTCTGTCCCGGAGAGTGACGGCTTCCATGCTGGCGAAGAGGTATGGCTACTTGCTAGTCGCGCCCGTGCTGCATGCGATGACCGGTTTCAATAAAGGGTTGATGCTGACGCCCATGCAATGCCGCCTGATCTCACCGGACTATAGCGGCTGCGCCGCGGGCAAGTCCAGCTTTCCCGAGCTGGCAGTGGAAGGCTTGACCGTGACGGTACCGTTGGCCGGGGAGCGGGAGAAGTGGAGAGAGGACGTGCTCTGCGGATTGTTCGCCGACCATGCGGCCCCTTTGTTCAAGACGCTGTCGGAGTGCGCTCGCGTGCCGATGGCGATTTTGTGGGAAAACGCCGCCGTGCGGATCGCTCCGCCTTACGAAGAGGAGGAGTTCGAGGGCCCGCATGCCGAGGAAGATTATGTCTATATGTCGAGCCCTTCGTCGGCATCCCTATTCGGCGAAAAACGTAATCCACTGGCTAAGTTCATGGGGGGTGCGGCGCGCGCTTCCGGGATTTATTCGGCCAGGCCGAGATTGACATGCTGCTTGTATTACGAGATGGCGCCCGAGTATTGCCGGAAGTGTCCCAAGGTCAAGTCGGCATCCGGCAATTGAAAAAGGAAAAAACGACAAGCCGCGCAAGAAGCTTATAGCTTCTCCGCGGCTTGCAGCATTCGGACGATGTCCAGCTCGCCGGTGCTGCTTCGCCGATTTTTGGCGTTGCGCAGCGGCTGCATGGAACGTTTCATGATGAGCTTAATCTCCGCCGGTGTCAGATGCGGGTAGAGTGACAGCAGCAGGGCTATGGCCCCGCTCACGTGAGAAGTTGCCATAGAGGTGCCGCTCATCTCATTATAGTTTCCTCTCAGCCATGCCGATGTGATTTTCTCGCCGGGAGCGTAGATATCGATATGCGCCCCCCGGTTGCTAAAGGGCGCGACCCTGCGGGAGCGGTTAGTGGCGCCTACGGAGATCGTCTGAGGATAACGGGCGGGATAGTCGACGGAGCGAAGCTTGCCGTCATTGCCGGAGGAAGCGACGATGATGACGCCGGAGTTGTAGGCGTTTGTTACAGCGCCTAGCAGCGCCTTGCTTCTGTTCTTCATCCCGAAGCTCATGTTGATGACGTCTATGCCATTGCGGACGCACCACTCGATGCCGAGTATAATATCGGAGACAAAGGCGCTTCCGTTGTGGTCGAACGCCTTGACCGGAGCAATCAGCGCACGCGGAGCCACGCCGATCATGCCATGCATGCCATTGGCCGCGGCGATCGTTCCCGCGATATGCGTGCCGTGTCCATTGTCGTCGTAAGGCATTTTGCTTCGATTTAGCAGGTTGATTCCCCGAAGCAGCGAATGTCGCAGATCGGGATGATTAAAGTCGATTCCGGTATCGATGACGCCAACCTTGACGCGATGTCCGGTCGTGACGCCCCATGCTTGCGGCGCCTTGATCTGTTGCACGCCCCATGGCATGCCGTTATCGAGCGCGAGCGACTTCTGAGAGGAGGGGTTGACGCTGATGAGGCAGTCCTTCTCCATCCAGATGTGTCCTCCAGAGCAATCAAGCACGGCTGAAGCTGGCAATTGGCAGACGATACCTCTAATGATGGGCAGGGGGCTTACGAGCTTGCGCAGCGGCCTAAGTTTGTCGTTTTGTGACAGCTGCCGCACGAACGTGCGATAATCGCTGTCATGCTTGAATCGGATAATGCGTTTTGTAGTTTCTGTGGAAGATATCGAACGCGATTGCTGCAGCGAACGAATGAATGCGGCGATATTCAATAGAGCTCCCCCTCCCGAAGGACGATGCTGCACTATTGTATGAAGGATGGAGCGGGACGGCATGAGCCACTTGCCTTTTTTCAAATAAATAGGCGTCAGACCGTGGCAAAATCCGCGTTCGCTCATAGGATGAATGAAGAGCTGGATACGCTCTTGCATCTCCGACGCGAGTCGGATGGATACAGTCAAAGCGAAGGGAGCTTCCCTTCGCTTTTTTGCCGTGACCGCTCAGATCCGGCATCTTCCGACATTTCCCGCACTGCCGCACGCAGGGTACTCGTCGAACGGCTGCCGGACGAGCTGCGCTCCGAGAACGGCCTGCACTTGATTTTTCGATTGAAATAGGTTTTACTATAGTTTGACTAATGCGTGCGAAGGAGAAAGGCCGCTCGGCTAGGAGCGGGCTCGGAAGCTTCGTCCGAGAATGCATAAGGTACGGCAACGTACATCATTCCAGAGCAAGTGAGAGAGGATGTGTCCATATGAGCGGCGGCAATATTACATTGAAGCTGGATCCTGAACGCGTGAAGGAAATGCCAATGGTCGACTTGGCGTTCGAGGTGCTCAAAGCGGCCAACACGCCATACTATTATCGCGATTTGATGATGGAGATCGCCAAGATTCGCGGTCTGTCCCAGGAAGGCATCAATCAATTTATCGCTCAGGTATATACGGAGATCAACATCGATGGAAGATTCGCTTGCGTCGGCAGCAATATGTGGGGACTCAAGCGCTGGTATCCGGTAGAGCGCTCCGAGGATCCGGTGGGCAACGCGAAGCGTACGCGCATCATTAACGACGACGACGATCTCGACGACGAGGATCTGTTCGCAGAAGAAGAAGAGGACGATTTCGCGGCTGAGGAAGAAGATTACGATGCCTACGACGAGGACTCCGAAGACTTCGAGGAGGCCGAAGAAGAGGCTGAGGTCGAAGAGGAGATCGACATCGAGGAAGAGGATCTGGAAGAAGGCGAAGACGAACTCGACGCCGAAGAAGACGAGGAAGAGGACTCCTTCGAAGACGAAGAAGACGACGACGATAAGTAATCGGAAGTCCGCCTAGTTTCGCTTGACATGTACTATTAAGCAGAGTACACTATTGCATGGGCTTCAGATTCGGTTAACCAATAATACGCATATGACATGCGATAAGAGAAAAGTGCCCCCGTAGCTACGGGTGTCACTTTTTTTGTTTGAATTCTAAGAATTTATAAGTTTTAGCCACTTATTTGGACTTAGAATTGTCGAAATGAAACGCGCCTGCGCCGACAAAAGACGGCGACAGCCGATTCATCTTGGATTCAATCGGATAGCATCATAGGCCTTGCGCGCTACATATTCATGGCGCATGTGCGACATAAGGCAGCGGATTTGGGTAAACTATTTATTAACATAGGAGCATGGAGGGTATCATCACAGTGACCAAATATATATTCGTAACCGGCGGCGTGGTCTCTTCCCTGGGCAAGGGAATCACCGCGGCATCGCTAGGCAGACTGCTCAAGAACAGAGGGCTTAAAGTTACTATCCAGAAGTTTGATCCTTACATCAACGTCGACCCGGGCACGATGAGCCCGTACCAGCACGGCGAAGTTTTCGTCACGGACGACGGCGCAGAGACGGACCTTGACCTCGGTCACTACGAACGGTTTATTGATATCAACCTGTCCAAGAACAGCAACGTCACCACGGGCAAAATCTATTCCAACGTGATTACCAAGGAACGCCGCGGCGATTATCTGGGTGGAACGGTGCAAGTCATCCCGCATATCACGAACGAAATCAAAGATCGCGTCTTCCGAGCGGGCAAGGAGCATGGCTCTGACGTTGTCATTACGGAGATCGGCGGTACGGTCGGCGATATCGAGAGCCTGCCTTTCCTGGAAGCGATTCGCCAGATCAAGAGCGATATCGGCCGGGACAACGTCATGTATATCCACGTCACGCTTATTCCTTACATTAAGGCAGCAGGCGAAGTAAAGACGAAGCCGACTCAGCACAGCGTGAAGGAATTGCGTAGCATCGGGATCCAACCGAACGTAATCGTCTGCCGCACGGAGTATCCTCTTGCCGAAGACATGAAGCGCAAAATCGGCTTGTTCTGCGACATCGACGAAAATGCGGTCATTGAATGCCGCGACGCGTCGACCTTGTACGAGGTACCTCTCATGCTTCGCGAGCAAGGACTCGACGAGTTCGTCGTAAACCATCTAAAGCTGCAGACCGAGCAGCCCGACATGCGCGAATGGGAGAGCCTTGTCGCCCGAGTGAAGTCGTTGCATCACACAACGGAGATCGCAATCGTCGGCAAATACGTTGCCCTGCATGATGCCTATCTTAGCATCGTGGAATCGCTTGGACATGCCGGCATCTCCGCGGACTCCGAAGTGAAGATCCGCTGGGTCGATGCCGAGCAGCTGACCGACGATACCGTCGCGGACGCACTGCAAGGCATACACGGCATTCTGGTGCCGGGCGGCTTCGGCGATCGCGGCATCGAAGGCAAGATTTGCGCCATCAAGTACGCGCGCGAAGCGAAGATTCCTTTCTTCGGCATCTGCCTCGGGATGCAAGTCGCCGTTATCGAGTACGCTCGCAACGTGGCTGGTCTTGCGGGAGCCAACAGCTCGGAGATTAATTCCTCTACGCCGTATCCGGTTATCGATCTGCTTCCAGACCAGAAGGATATCGAGGATTTGGGCGGTACGATGCGCCTTGGCCTGTATCCGTGCAAGATCGCATCCGAGACGATCGCGATTCGCGAATACGGGGACGAGCTGGTGTACGAACGCCACCGTCATCGGTATGAGTTCAATAATGAATACAGGGAAGTCATTGAGTCCGCGGGACTGATCATTTCCGGCACTTCCCCGGACGGACGCCTGGTAGAGATGGTCGAGCTCAAGGATCACCCTTGGTTCCTTGCGGTACAATTTCATCCGGAATTTACGTCCAGACCGAATCGCCCGCAGCCGCTGTTTAGAGGGTTCGTGCAATCGGCACTATCGTATTCGGAGCGTTTGGCGCGCTAATTAGCGAGAAGTTGACACATTGTTGTCATCCTTCCTTCCATCCAGTAATTTTTTGTATGCCATAGCAGGATAATCCCTTCTCTCTCTCGAATAGATATAAAAAATTGACGGAGCAGTCTCTTATCGTTTGATGAAGATTACGACGTTCATTCTCGGGGAGTTGAGGAGCTTGGATAAGAAGAAGGTATTGATTGTCGACGATCAGAACGGAATTCGGGTCTTGTTGTTAGAAGTGTTCAGCAGCGAAGGCTATAATACGTTTCAAGCTGCGAACGGCAAGATCGCCTTGGAGATCGTGCGACGCGATTCACCGGATTTGGTATTGCTCGATATGAAGATTCCGGGCATGGATGGCTTGGAGATCCTAAAGCATATCAAAACGATCGATCCTTCCATCAAGGTCATTATGATGACGGCTTACGGCGAACTCGATATGATTAAGGAAGCGACGGATCTCGGCGCGCTGATGCACTTCACCAAGCCGTTCGATATCGACGAGATGAGAATGGAAGTGAATCGCCATCTGCAGGGAGGCAGCTCGTCGGACCGGTTCGCTGTAGGTTCTTAATGAAGCAAGGTGAAACGGCTGTCGCCGTCCCGCGGCAGTGCGGCTCGTTTCATTCCGGGAAATATAGAGAAAGTAGGGCTAGATCATAGGCTTTCCTGTATTTTGAAGAAGGAAGCATCGCATGCGCGGCGCGCGGCGTTGCTTCTTTTTGCTATTCCGGAAAGGAAAGAGACCTTACCATTTGGCTCTTCGGTGTGATATAATAGCTCAGAGTGACCGCCTGAACAATGCCGACAGGACGAGCCTTCAAGCTCCAAGCCTTATGGCTGCGGCGGTTTTTTGAAATACAGGATTGTATAGATTTACTTCATACTTGACCTCTATTTCTCGGATATTACACCGCCGAAAGACGGCAACAGCCGTTTTACCTTGTCCCAATTAGATTAGAATTTTAACAGAAAATGTGGCGTCCTCTGACAAGGGCGCCGCAATTCTTTCTGCCTGTCAATCATTAAAGCTGCTAGTATTGCTGCCTTCTAAGCTTAAGAGGAGGAACCTACTTTTCATGGAGAAATTGATGATTCGCGGAGGTCGACCGCTGCGCGGCACGGTTCAGATCAGTGGAGCCAAGAACAGCGCGGTCGCTCTTGTTCCTGCTGCAATATTGGCGGAATCGGAAGTTGTATTAGACAATTTGCCTGAGATTAGCGATGTTGCGGTTTATAGCGACATCCTGCGAGAACTTGGCGCGACGGTTACTCGCGATGGGGATACGATGCGAATCGATCCTTCAGAGCTTATTGCAAGACCAATGCCAAACGGCAAGGTCAAGCTGCTTAGAGCCTCGTATTATTTGATGGGCGCCATGTTAGGCCGATTTGGAGAAGCGATTATAGGCTTGCCCGGAGGCTGTAATTTCGAGCCTCGTCCCATAGACCAGCATATTAAAGGTTTCGAAGCGCTGGGCGCTACCGTAACCAATGAGCATGGATCCATCCATATTAAGGCCGCGCAGCTGCGCGGAGCCAAGATCTACCTGGACGTTGCAAGCGTTGGAGCGACGATTAACATTATGCTTGCGGCCTCTCGGGCCCAAGGATCCACCATTATCGAAAATGCCGCAAAAGAGCCTGAAATCATAGATGTAGCTACTTTGTTGAACGCCATGGGAGCAAATGTGAAAGGTGCCGGAACGGAGACGATTCGTATCGAAGGTGTCAGAAAACTTCACGGCTGCCGGCATTCCATCATTCCCGACCGCATTCAAGCGGGAACTTATATGATTGCGGCCGCAGCAACGCGCGGCGACGTACTTATAGATAATGTTATTCCCAAGCATATGGAAGCCATGACGGCCAAGCTTGAGGAGATGGGCGTGCAGGTCGTCGAGATGGACGAATCCATTCGCATTATCGGCTCTCCGGAATACACGGCCATCGATGTGAAAGCGCTGGTTTATCCGGGCTTCGCAACCGATCTGCAATCGCCGATGACAACGCTTCTTACGCAGGCGAAAGGCGTCAGCATTCTGACGGACTACGTTTACGGAACGAGGTTCAAGCATGTGCCGGAGCTTACGCGCATGGGGGCCAATATCCGCGTGGAAGGACGATCCGCCATTATCGAAGGCGGCAAGCTCAATGCGGCCAAGGTAAAGGCGGCGGATTTGCGGGCTGGAGCGGCGTTGGTTGTAGCGGCATTGACCGTGGAGGATGGCGTAACCGAAATTACCGGCGTAGAGTACATCGACCGGGGGTACGATCATCTGGTGGAGAATTTGACCAGGCTGGGTGCGGAAGTATGGCGAGAGAACAGTTCGGAATAAATTAGGTAAAAACTGGTAATGATGAATTAAAAGGTTTTCAACAATTCGAATAAAGTGGTGAGAATATGTCGGATCTTCAGATTGCGGATCTGGAAGAGATGAAGTTGACGGAGCTTTATAAGCTCGCCAAGCAATATCAAATTGCTTATTACGGTCAACTCAAGAAGAAGGAACTTATATTCGCCATCCTCCGGGCGCAAGCGGAGAAGAGCGGACTCATGTTTATGGAAGGCGTATTGGACGTCCTGCAAGAAGGATTCGGATTTCTGCGTCCCATCAACTATTTGCCCAGCAAGGAAGACATTTATATTTCGGCATCCCAGATCCGCAGGTTTGATCTGAGAAGCGGCGATCTTGTTTCCGGCAAGTGCCGGCCTCCAAAGGAGAACGAACGATATTTCGGCTTGCTCCAAGTAAATGCCGTTAATGGAGAGAACCCTGAAACGGCGGCAGAACGACTCCATTTTCCTGCTCTTACTCCTCTATATCCCGAGAAGAAATTAGTGCTCGAAACCTCTAAGTCGAAGTTATCCACCCGTATGATGGACCTGTTAGCCCCTGTCGGACTTGGCCAAAGGGGACTTATCGTCGCTCCGCCAAAGGCCGGCAAGACGCTGCTTCTGAAGGAGATCGCCAACAGCATCTCCGAGAATCGCCCTGATATTGAGCTGTTCGTGCTGCTCATCGACGAGCGTCCGGAGGAAGTGACCGATATGCAGCGTTCGGTAAAAGGCGAAGTTGTCGCGTCGACGTTCGATGAACTTCCGGAGAATCACATCAAGGTTGCCGAGCTTGTGCTCGAGCGCGCGCTTCGATTGGTCGAACATAAGAAGGACGTCGTCATTCTTTTGGACAGCATCACGCGCCTTGCGCGTGCTTACAACCTTGTTATCCCGCCATCCGGCCGCACATTGAGCGGCGGTATCGATCCGGCTGCCTTCCACCGTCCAAAGCGTTTCTTCGGCTCGGCGCGCAACGTGGAGGAAGGCGGAAGCCTGACGATTCTGGCGACGGCCTTGATCGAGACGGGCTCGCGTATGGACGACATCATTTATGAAGAGTTTAAGGGTACGGGCAATATGGAGCTGCATCTGGATCGCAAGCTGGCGGAACGCCGAATCTTCCCGGCGCTGGATATGCGCAGATCGGGTACTCGGCGGGAAGAAATGCTGTTGACCAAGGAAGAGCTCGATAAGATATGGGCCATCCGCAAAACGATGAGCGACTCGCCGGACTTCGTCGATAATTTCCTCAAAAAGCTGAAGGACTCCGACAACAACGAACAGTTCCTTATGTCGCTGGATACGACGGCCGAGCCGTCCAGGAACGACAGACCGCCGGCGAAGAGCCCAGCATCCTCGTCGACATCCGCAGGCCGCAGACCCGTAGCGCGTTCGACGCAGGGGTCATAGGAGGCCGCAGCCCGGCTGGAAGGAGGACATCATGAATCTCGTATATGCGGACGAACACGGCAATGTGTTCGACCATCCCGATTTTTACGGTCTCGGACGCAGCGGCGACATGGTCGTCGAGATGATGGAGGAGGAACTCATTCCTCTCCCGGAAGGAGCGACGCTGGTCAGCTTGCCGTTTACGCGTCCCGTCGGCCTCGACCCGGACAGCGGAGAGATGCAAGTATTGACCGGCGGCGCCCAAGCTGTCGGCGCGTTGCTGCCCCAAGGTTATACGCGGCTATGCCTGCCCGGCTACGTGAAGGCGGACAAAAACGAGAAGCTGCCGCTCTTCGGCTACACGGCCGTTGTCTGGAAGGACGGCGGTTTCCATGTTGCAGCCGAGCAATGCGACGATCCGGAGCGGTGGGATCCGCTGAACTGCGATCGTCAAGAGCTTGGCGTGCAAGTGGAGCGGCTGCTGCAGAAGTATCCGGACAATCGTCTGTACAAACACTTGTCCAACTGCGCGCTCGGTTATGAGTGTCTAACGGCATCCAATACGTTTCTAAATCGTTGGGAGGGCGCCGTGCCCGTTTCCTATTCGTGCAATGCCGGCTGCTTCGGCTGCATCTCGGAGCAGCCGGACGACAGCGGTTTTCTGGCTCCTCAGACCAGGATGAACTTCAAGCCGACGGTGGACGAAGTCGTAGACATCATGCTGGAGCATCTTCGCGAGCCGGAGTCTATTATCAGCTTCGGCCAAGGCTGCGAAGGGGAGCCGTCCACGCAAGTAAAGATTATCGTGGAAGCGATGAGACGGGTGCGCGCGGTAACCTCGAACGGTTACATCAATATTAATACCAACGCAGGACTAACCGATTTCATTCGCGCCATTGTGGACTCCGGTCTGGATTTGATGCGCGTCAGTACGATCAGCGCGCTCGACGATCATTATAATGCGTATTACAAGCCGCGCGGCTATACGCTGCAAAATGTCGAGAAGTCGCTCAGATACGCTACCGACAAGGGCGTGTATACGTCCATCAACTATTTGATCTTCCCCGGGGTGACGGACCGCGAGGAAGAGATTGAGGCCATGATCGGCTTCGCGAAACGCACGGGGCTCAAGCTGATCCAAATGCGGAATCTCAATATCGATCCCGAGAGCTACCTTGAGCTTATCCCCAAGGCGCAAGGAGAAATTTATGGAATGAAGACGATGCTCGAGATTTTCCGGGAAGAATTGCCGGATGTCGTCATCGGCTCCTACACGCATGTGCCGCCTGTCGAGCTTCGCCGTCCAAAAAATGTGTTAATCCCGTAGTTCTATAAATGCGTGGAACGACCACTGTAAGGAATTGTAGCCATACAGTGGTTAATCGTTGCATGGAGAGCCGCGTCGTGCTATAATCCACATTGTGTGATTTATACTCTGGGCCCGCATGTGGCTCAGGGCAGAAAGAGGTGAACGAGATGAAACAAGGTATTCATCCGACATACCACGTCGTTACAGCAACTTGCGCTTGCGGCAATACGTTCGAGACTGGTTCCATTAAACCGACTCTTCGCGTAGAGATTTGCTCCGCATGCCACCCGTTCTTTACGGGTAAGCAGAAGTTCCTGGATGCCGGCGGCCGCGTCGACCGTTTCAAGAAGAAATACGGCATTTAATTCCTATCGCCAATTCGGCCTTTATTTGGCAGAATACAAGGACCTCCCTCAGCCATCCTATGGTTATAAGGGAGGTTTTTTTAATGGACAAATTGGATAGGCATACGGGGTCCGGAACGGCTCTGCATAGATGGATGCTTGCCGGCTTGATCGGCGCGGCGCTGTTGCTTGGAGCGGGGTGCTCCGGCGCGGAACCGGGAACAGAAAAGGGCTACGGCCATGACGGATATATGGGTTATTCCAATAGCAACCCAAGCTTGATGAACCGCAATACGACGCTCCTGTACGAAAAGGATACCCGGATGATCGAGCAAGTGCTGAAGCCGGTTGCCGGCATCCGTTCCACGCGGGTCAGCTTTAACGGCAGCGAGCTGCATGTCCAGCTGACGGCAGATCCGGAAATGACGGATGCGCAGCTGGAGAAGCTGCGCGCGCGGGCCCAAGCGATCGTACAGACGAATATGCCGAGATACGAAGTGCATGTAAAAGCGAGTCGTTGAGGGGCTTGTATACGCGACATTCCAAAACGCGCATACGAAGATCGTCTAGTTGAAGTCTAAACAGGACGTTGTAAATTTCGCCATCGGTTGCGCTTTGTCCCGGAATGTACTATACTTGTTTTTGCCGTGCTAGACGGGGAGGTAGCGGTGCCCTGTAACTCGCAATCCGCTGTAGCGAGGTTGAATTCCTGTCTGAGGTTATACTGATGTGAGGCTTGGCGCTTGCAAGCAGTGTTGACAGTCGGGTCCTCCGCAATGGACGCTTGTGAACCCGGTCAGGTCCGGAAGGAAGCAGCCGTAAGCAAGTTAGTTCATGTGCCGGGGGAGTGCCTGACTCGAGCTGTGTAGCAAGAATGCCGCTTGGGTCGTATATATCGGGGGCAGGTGCACGGTTCTGCCTAATCAATAAGGGCTTGGATGCCCTGAACAAATGCCCGCAGTTGCCGGTTCCGGCAATTGCGGGCATTTTTGGCTAAAAAAGCGCAGAGCCGGCTAAGCGGCTTATTTGCACGTCAACACGGACAAGCAGATGTTTGCCATTCCGGTATACTCTGGCAAGCTTTGGTTAGCGCTTACGCTTCCCTCTGCAATGTAGTATAATAAGGGAATCTGATGCAACCGGAAGGGAAGAGCCGCGTGACACATATCGCTTTATATCGTGCCTGGCGTCCTCAGACGTTCCAGGACATGGTTGGACAACAACATATTATACAGACGCTGCAGAATGCCATTCGCGAGGATCGGGTATCTCATGCGTATCTGTTTAACGGACCTAGAGGGACCGGCAAGACGACCACGGCCAAAGTGCTGGCCAAGGCGGTAAACTGCGAGCATGGGCCAACCGTGGAGCCATGTAATGAATGCGACGCTTGCAAAGGCATAACGGCAGGACATATTATGGATGTGATCGAGATCGACGCGGCATCCAACCGCGGCATCGACGAGATCCGTGACATACGCGATAAAGTCAGGTATGCCCCTTCCGAGGTTCGATACAAGGTGTACATCATCGACGAGGTGCACATGTTGACCTCCGAAGCGTTTAATGCGCTGCTCAAGACGCTGGAAGAACCGCCGGGACATGTCATCTTTATCTTGGCGACGACGGAGCCTCACAAGCTTCCGGCTACGATCATATCCAGATGTCAGCGGTTCGACTTCCGCCAAGTGTCGCTTCAAGAGCAGACGGGACGATTGCTGCAGATATGCTCGGAAGAAGGTATCGAAGCCGACGAAGATGCGATCGCTTATATAGCGCGATTATCGGAAGGCGGCATGCGGGATGCCATCAGCTTATTGGAGCAGGTTGCCGCGTTCGGCGACTCGCGCATTACGCTGGAGGCAGCCGTCGATGTGACGGGCGGGCTGGCGTCCGAGCAATTCTATCAGCTCGCACAAGCCGTGCAAGAGCGAAATGCCGCGGCTATTATGCCGCTGGTCGAAGGCCTTACGGTGGCCGGCAAGAGTCCGGACAAGTGCCTGGAGAATTTGATTTATTATTTCCGCGACCTGCTGGTCCTTAAGCTGGCGCCGAACAGCGGAGCCGCCACCGAGCGAATCGTGGATCGCGACAAGTTCCAGGGAATGGCCGAGGCTTATTCGCCTGAACGGTTGTTCGCGATGATCGATACGCTTAACAAGTATCAGATGGAGCTTAGGCACGCCGCGCAGCCGCAGACCGTATTCGAGGTTGCCTTGCTCAAGCTGTGTACGCTTGACGAAGGGGCAAAGGTTTCGGCTGGGAGCGGCGGCGCTCCCCCGCCTTCCGGAGGCGGGGCGAGCTCGTCCGAGGTGCAGGCCATGCGACAGCAGATCGCTGCGCTGGAACGCAAGCTGGAAGGACTGCTCAGCGGAGGGGCAGCCATTGCAGCGGCGGGAGAAGCATCCGGACGCGGGGGACAGGGAGCAGCGGCGACGCGATCCCCTTCCCGCGGAGCCTTCGGCGGCGGAAGCGGCATCGCTCGCGCCAAGGTGAAGCTCGACGCTTATCTCGCTTCCGCCGGCAGTCCCGAATCGGGAGCGGCCCGCATGAAGTGGGGCGACGTGCTGCAGCGGGTCAAGGAAGAGAAGGTGACGCTGCATGCCTGGCTCAAGGACGGGGAGCTCGTATCCTTGTCGGAGAGCAACCTGCTTCTTGCCTTCAAAAATGAAATTCATAGAGAAACGACCGAGAAGCCGAACCACCGCGAAATCATTGAACGAATTGCCGGAGAGGTGCTCGGGAAGCCGTATGGTCTTGTGACCGTGATGCAGAAGGATTGGCAGACGGGACTGGATGGCGCCGGGGAGTCTCCTTCCCAAGATTCGGGAGATTTCGCATTGGAGCATGAGGCGGTAGACGCCCCTCCTCCCAAGAGGGCAGAATGGATCGAGGAAGCCGTGAAGCTCTTCGGAGAAGATTTGGTTGTTGTGAAGGATAAGACTTAATTATACTAATTAACGAGGTGACTACTAATGAACAATATGAATCAAATGATGAAGCAAGTGAAGAAGATGCAAGAGCAGATGATGAAGGCGCAAGAGGAGCTCGAAACCAAAGTCGTTGAAGGTTCGGCGGGCGGCGGCGTCGTGTCGGTTGAAGTGAGCGGACACAAGAAAGTGCTTAGCATTGTTATTAAGCCGGAAGCGGTAGATCCGGATGATGTCGAAATGCTTCAAGATCTTGTGTTGACGGCCGTCAATGACGCCCTTACGAAAGCGGATGAGCTGGCGAACAAGGATATGGGCAAATTTACGGGCGGCATGAAAATCCCCGGCTTGTTCTAATAGAGCAGCCGCTCGGGTAACGAACGGCTCCGAATATGGTTATGGCTGGTTGAAGGGCTGAAAGGAGCTGCACTTTTTTGTATTACCCGGAACCGATAGCGAAGCTGATTGATGCCTTTACCCGTCTCCCGGGCGTTGGCCCCAAAACGGCGGCAAGACTCGCGTTCCATGTGCTGCGGATGAAGGAAGATGATGTGATCGATTTCGCCAAAGCGCTGGTCAGCGTGAAGAGGAATTTGTTCTATTGCTCGGTCTGCTGCAATATTACCGATACCGATCCTTGCAGGATATGCCAGGATAAGTCCCGTGACGGCTCTGTCATTTGCGTTGTTCAGGAGTCGAAGGATCTGGTCGCGATGGAGCGGATGAAGGAATTCGACGGCTATTATCACGTCCTTCAGGGCGCGATTTCCCCAATGGAAGGCATTGGACCTGACGAGATACGCATCGCTGAGCTGCTCCGTCGATTGAGCGACGAGCGCGTTCAGGAGTTGATCCTTGCGACGAATCCCAATATTGAGGGAGAAGCGACGGCGATGTATTTGTCCCGGCTGGTGAAGCCATTTGGCATCAAGGTCACAAGAATCGCCCATGGTTTGCCTGTGGGCGGCGACCTGGAATATGCGGATGAGGTGACATTGTCCAAGGCTCTGGAAGGTCGGAGAGAGCTTAGTTGATCGGAGCGATAGCTCCGCCTATAGCAAAAATGAACCGTTCTAGCTGCGCAATATGCGTGGTTGGGGCGGTTTTTTATTTAGGAAATGATGCAACTCCAACCGAATCTAACGGACATGAGGAACGCTGCTTGGTCTTTTAATGAAGCCAATTGGCGCTTTAAAGATGCCAATAAGGTCGACTATGAGGTCCGCCGATTCTTTGTGTGCGAAACTGGCAATGTAGCTGCAATCAATCACCCAGACTACACCATCCATGGACGGTTGGACGCCCAGGCGGTTCTAATTCGGCGTACAAGCTTATACACATAAGAGGAAGCAGTATAAGAGCTTGGACAAGGCGGGTGAGGGCATGGGACGACTGAGCGAGGAAGAAAAAGACGAGCTGTCGAAGAAGCTGGCGCTCAAGCAGGAGATTAAGGAAACGTTGACGGAATGGGAGAACGCGAACAGGTTCTTTCATTACGCGGTAGGCAAGGAACAAGTGGATTATGCCATCTATAACATCATAACTGCGGAGAAGCGATACGATATGCTGCTGGGCAAGGCGAAGCAAATGCAGGGTCCATGGCCCAAGTGGGAGGGGATTGTAAAATGAAAACGGTATGGGCGGCAATGCTGATCGGCTCGTCGGCGCTATTAATCTGGATACTCATTCGCAACAAAATGCCATTCAGCTGGCTTAAGGGATTTGCTCTGCATCTGATCGCGGCGGCTGGCGTGCTCTATATATTGAATTACAGTGGATGGATTGCCGATATGTACATCCCGCTCAATCCCATTACGATAGGGACGGTGTTCGTGCTCGGCGTTCCGGGAATTGCGCTGCTGACAGGACTGCAGATGACTGTAATGTAACTAAATGTATGATTCGAAGTTGACGTTATACAGCTCGATATGATACATTGATTTTCGCGCCTGACAAAGAGGAATAAACGTTTTAAAAAGTTTTTTTGAAAAAGGACTTGCATTCCTCTGGGTGGCTGTGATATATTATTTCTTGTCGCCGCGAG